>JAFGPH010000553.1 GCA_016926135.1 Deltaproteobacteria bacterium | reverse complement strand
TGCCGGCCATGCCGACGGAGTGGTGGTTGCGCCCGGTGAGCAGCGCCTGGCGGGTCGGCGAGGAAATGGCGGTGGTGTGGAAACGGGTGTACTTCAGGCCGGACGCGGCCAGCTTGTCCAGATTCGGCGTCTGGCAGGGGCCGCCGAAGGCGCTCGAGGACCCGAACCCGGCGTCGTCGATCAGGATGAGCAGGACATTGGGCGCGCCCTTGGGGGGGCGCAATTGCTCGATGGGGGGGAACTTCGTGTCCGGGTTCTTCGCGTCATAGGTGACGAGGCTTGGCCGAACCGTGTTCGGCATGGGGAGATTAAACCGGTTCTTGAACTCGGTCGCGCTGGGCGCGCCGGCCATTTGCTGGGCGGATGCCGGAGCCGCGCAGAAAGCCGCGGTCAACGCCACCCGGATGGTCGTATTCACTGCCTTGCTTTTCATAATCCTCCTCCGTCTTTATCTGTTCACTCTGTGCCTGGTGAACTATCTTCCGATGCTCTGCCGGTTGTTTGAAATACTTCCCCGCAATGACAGTACGGTGTGCTCAGGGAAAAGGGATGCAGGTTCCGAAAATGACGAAGGTCTCTTCCCTGCCGGTCAGCGTGATGGATGTCTTCCCCGTCGCGCGGTCGATGGCCATGGTCCAGCCCATGCCGAGTTCGTACCCTTGGAGCGTGATCTGAAGGTTGTCCATTTCCATCAGCCGGATCGGCGTGGTGATCGCAGCACCGATGATTTCCTTCTTGCCGAAGTCGATCCGCATAAACTGGGGCGCCCCCATGTTCTCCGGAAGACCCTTTTCGCAGGGTTCGCCCCGCTCGCAGCGGATGGCCTCCAGGGTGGCACAGATCAGAGGGTTCTTCCCGTCGATGGGCTCTTGTGCAAACACCGGAACGGCCAGGAAACACAGGAACAGAGCGAATGCACTCAGCATTGTCTTCATGGGTGGGTCTCCTTTCCCGGCTCACCGAACCGTATAGCCGCGGCCTTCCATGCACGCGCAAAAGGCCTTGTTGAATTGTTGAACCCTAGCCGACTTGGCCTGCTGCGCCCGCTGCTGCTGAGCCGCCTTGTTCTGCCGGGCACGCGCGCCCCCGGCCATGGTGCCTGCCACCGCGCCGATGGCAGCACCCTTGCCAGAGTCGCCTGCAATGGCACCAATCGCTAGCCCTCCGGCCGCCCCGCGCGCTGCGCCTCTCACACGCTCCCCGCCGCCCGCCGCAGGCCCTGATTGCGGCGGCGGCGCACCGGCCGCGGCAAAGGGGTCAATCCCGGTTTGCTGCTTTGCCCAGGTAAAACACTCCCCCTCATCCTTGGTCTGCTGCTGCGGCGACTGCCCCTTGGAGGGATAGGGCACCACCCCGAGGGAAGACGAAAGCGACTGCGCCGAGGCATCCCGCTGAACCCCCGAACAGATGCACACCGCCATGACCAGGCACATCACACTGACGATCACTCTCACACTCATGGTTCCGACCTCCTTCACGATACTTTGTGACGATGGGGAGCATAGGGGGTTCCCGTCGGGATCGCTATTGGACCAAGGTCCAATAGACCCGATATCCCTGTTTTCTTATAGTTGAATCCACGATTCGATTTTTGTCAAGTTCTCGGATGTCGAACACACCCTGAAAGGAGAATTGGAGATGATGAGAAAGAGGAAGGCAGTTCTTTTTGTAACCCTGGCGGCAGTGATCACCCTTTGGGCGGTTTCCCCGGCCCTGGCGCAGGACAAGCCGGCCAGCACCATGCAGCTCCTGGCCGAGAAGCTGAAGGCGGACAAGAAGCTCCTCGTCGCGGCGCACATGGAGCTCACGGAGTCGGAGGCCAAGGATTTCTGGCCCGTTTACGAGGAGTACCAGAAGGAGCTTTATGGGATCAACGACAGGATCAACAAGCTCCTCAACAGCTACGCCGCAGACTACAAGGCAAAAACGCTTACCGACGAGAAGGCCAAGGTGCTCATCGACGAGTTGATCGCCATTGAGCAGGCGGAAGGCAAGCTCCTGACAAACTGTGTTCCCAAGTTGAGCAAGGTGCTGCCCCTGAAAAAGGTGGCCCGCTATCTTCAGATCGAAAACAAGATCCGGGCCTCCGTGAAGTTCGACATGGCCGACAAGGTGCCGCTCGTCCCATAAAGAGGGGCTTGGGGATTTCACCGCCCGCTTCAGCAGCGGGGACTGGGGCACAGCGCAGACAAAGAAGGGAGAAGGGTGCTCCTGATGCTCAGGCAGACGTTCATTCGGCCATTTCCGTTCGGGGCGAAGAGATTGTCCCCACGGATAGCCGTCCTTTTTCTGACGGCCGCGGGGAGGAGCCCACCCCCTCTTCCGTGCAGGAAAGCGTCACGCCGATCGAGCGATCCTTTCTGGAAAAGATGCCCAGGCCGGGGCTGTTTCCCTGGGTCAAGGAACAGTTGAAGGACACAGACCCTTTTTTTTGGGACACGGCGCTCGACGTAAACCTGCGGACCTATGACTACTATCGAGACAAATACGACAACAGCAAGAACGAAGCATGGGCCATCGGTGGCGCCCTTTCGTACAAGTCGGGCTGGTTTCTGGATCATTTCGGAATCGGGGCCGTGGGTTACCTTTCCGAGCCGATCCATGCCCCCAGCGACAGGGACGGCACAACACTCCTCAAGCCGGGGCAGGAGGGCTACGCGGTCCTGGGGCAACTGTACGGCCGGGTGAAACTGGTCGAAAACCATTTTCTAAACCTGTACCGCTATGAATACAACACCCCTTACATCAACAAGAACGACGGACGCATGACCCCGAACACCTTCGAGGGGTACACCTTTCAGGGTGCATCCGGCGGCAAGGACGGCACCCCCGGATTCAGGTACGGGGGCGGCTACATCACCAAGATCAAGGAACGTAACTCCGATGATTTCGTGTGGATGTCAGAGGATGCGGGTGCGGCGGTGGAGAGGGGTGTGGCTCTTGGAGGCGGAACCCTTTCCATGGGCCGTTTCTCCATCGGGGCTATTGATTACTACTGTGACGATGTCCTCAACATCGGTTACGCAGAGGCCAAGTACACCTGGCCCGTGACCAGGGATTTCGGCCTTCTTTTCGCCGCCCAGTGGACGGACCAGAGGAGCGTGGGGAAGGATCTCCTCAAGGGGTACAACTTCTCCGTCAATCAGGTGGGCCTGAAGACCGAAGCGAGTTATGCCGGCGCCATACTCGGTCTTGCCTTCACCACCGCTTCCAGCGGCGCGGACCTGCAGAATCCCTGGAGCGGCTACCCGGGTTACACCAGCGTTATGGTGAAGGATTTCAACCGGGCAAACGAGAACGCCTTCATGGTGAAGCTGTCCTACGACTTCACAAACGTTGGCCTCAAAGACCTGACGGCCTATACCCTTTTTGTGCACGGGTGGGACAGGATCGATTCATCCACAGGGAAGCAGGCGACCAACGACAATGAATGGGACTTTGACCTGCAGTGGAAGCCGAAGACGGGGTTTTTTAAGAATTTCTGGCCCCGGGTCCGCTATGCCGTGTCTCAGGAGCAGGAAGGGCAGGAGAGATATATTCACGACTTCCGGGTGATCGTGAACTACGACTTCTCGCTGCTCTGATTCAGGCAGAGGAATCCGTCATTGGACCTGCGGCCGGCTTGTGCTGGTGTTATGTCTTAGCGATAAGTTGTCATCTCGACCGAAGGGAGAGATCTT
>JAFGPH010000552.1 GCA_016926135.1 Deltaproteobacteria bacterium | reverse complement strand
GAGCGACACCCCATTTTCCCGGAGAGCAGCGTGGTGGAAAACCTCCGGATCGCGGGGTACCTCAGAAAGCGCTCCGAGGTGAAGGAGGTGATGGACTATGTGTTCACGCTCTTTCCGGCCCTGATGCACCTCAAGTCCCGGAAGGCCGGCTTCCTGAGCGGGGGAGAACAGCAGATGCTGGCCATCGGCATGACCCTGGTGGTCAAACCGACCCTGCTCCTCCTGGACGAACCTCTCCTGGGTCTCAGCCCCATGATGCAGAAGACGCTGGTGGATGCCATCTCCAATTTCAAGAGGGAGTCGGGGATCACGGTGCTGATGAGCGAGCAGTTTGCCAGGCCGGTGCTTCCCATGATCCACCGGGGATACGTGATCGAAAACGGGATGCTCACCCTCAGCGGAACCGGGGCGGAGTTGATGGACAACCCGGAGATTAAGGCGGCCTACTTTGGCATCTGAGACAGATGCCATTGAGCATTGATCATTTAGCATTTATCATTGATCATTGAGGAGTTGGAAGGGACGTACTGCACCTGCAACAGTCTCATGATGGAAACCGGAAACGAAAATATCTACGCTGCCTTTGAAGCGGCGGCAAGGAGGCGGGGCCGCAGCACGGCGGTCATCTACCTGGGGACCCGGTTTTCCTACCTGAAGGTGAAAGACCTGGCCGAGAGGTTTGCCGCGGCCCTCCTGGACCTGGGGGTGCAATCCGGGGAAAGGGTGATCATCTATGTTCCCAATACCATCCAGTGGGTGGTGGCCTGGCTGGGTATTCAGCGGGCAGGGGCCGTGTGTCTTCCCATTACCCCCATCTACACCCCCCATGACCTCCGCTATATCGCCAACGACAGCGAGGCGGAGACCATCCTCTGTGCCGACACCAATTTCGGATATGTGAAGAGGGTCCTGCCCGAGACGGGGCTCAAAAGGGTCATCGTGACCCGGATGGCCGATGTTCTTCCCTGGTGGAAGAGGGCCTTCGGCTACCTTTTCGACGTGATTCCCAAGGGAAGAATCGCCCTGGAAGAGAACACCTACTCCATGGGAAGGCTCCTCGCAAAATACGCGGGACCCACCCTGCCGGATATCCAGCCCAGGGGCACGGACATCGCGGAGATCCTCTATACCGGGGGGACCACGAAGTTTCCCAAGGGAGTGCCGCTTACGCAGGGCCTGTTTCTGCTCTCCGCCATTGAACAGATCAAGACGAGCGAGCCCCTCATCCCCCTGCAGGACAATGTCATCATGGGGAACGCACCGCTCTTCCACATCCTGGGCCAGACCTGCAGCCTCTCCACCCTGCTGGTGGGGGGCACCCTGATGCTTCAGCCGCGGGTCAATCTGGACGCCACCTTTGAGTCCATCGAGCGTTACAGGGCCAGGACCATGATCGGTGTGCCCACCCTCTACCGCATGATGCTGGAACACGATCGCATCGACCAGTACGACCTCAGTTCCGTGGACTACTGGTACAGTGCGGGAGACGTGCTCCCGGTAGAGGTGGGGAAGAGATGGGAGGAGAAGTTCGGAAAGACCATCTATCAGGGATACGGGGCCACCGAGACCTGCGGGGGCGTCGCCATGTGCCCCGTGGATATCCGGAATCCGGCCAAGAGCGTGGGCCGCGTGGTTGCGAGCAAGAGGGTCAGGATCGTTGATCCGGTGACACTTTCGGAAGTGAAGCGGGGTGAGCCGGGCGAACTCCTCGTGTCCTCCGATGCCATGGTCACCGCATATATCAAGAAGCCGGAGGAGACAGCCGCTTCCTTCGTGGAACTGGACGGCCGGCTCTGGTACCGCACCGCGGATGTGGTAGCCATGGACGAGGAGGGGAATGTCTACTTCGTGGATCGCACCGTGGACACCATCAAGCACAAGGGCTACAGGGTGTCGGCCTCGGAGATCGAGGCGGTGCTCCAGGAGCACCCTGCGGTGGTGGGCTCCTGCGTGGTGGGCGTTCCGGACGAAAAGGTCGGGGAGAGAATCAAGGCCTACGTGGTCCTGAAGGCGGATATCAAGGGGATCACCGGTTACGATCTCATTAAGTGGTGCCGCAAGCAGCTCGTGTCCTACAAGGTGCCCCAGTACATCGAGTTCAGGGACATGCTTCCCAAGTCCAAGGTCGGAAAGCTCCTCCGGCGTGAGATCAGGGACGAGGAGAAGAGAAGGGCGGAGGCGTGACGAATGCCAGCGGCGTTACCTACCGGACCGTCGTCTTTCCTGCAGCTTTTTCATGGCTGAGAAGGGGTGTGATGGCGAAGAAGGGCTCTGGAGAGTAAGCTTCTATCATGCGATCGATCTCTCTCTGAAGGGCCTCTTGACGGATGGCCGGGGGGTATCCGTTCTTCTGGCCGGCCAACTCACTGAGGGCAAATGGAATGTTCGGAGGGTGCCGGCGTCCATCGTTTTCCTGAATGAGTAGACCTTATGTGGAGTCATGCTGATAATATGGCATGGCTGAATAGGGGCGTCAACAGAAAGCCGGGATGCCGTCTGTCTTTGCCTTTTTGGTGAATTTTACCTTACAACAGATCTTCTCCCTGTGCCTCTTCCTCGTCACCCGCACACTCCGACCGGATCTGCAATTTTCGAGAGCCAGCAATTTTGCCATGAAATTTCCATAGATTATCATTACAAGAAACGAAGGAATCGCTTCTGATCCGGATCATCTGAACAGGGCCCATGGCCTGAGAGGATTCTCATGACCCCGGGGAAAACCGGGCCTTCGAGCAGGCCCCTGCAAGGCGAGCGTCTTCTCCTGATATATAACCCGGCTTGAAATGATATCGCAATTCCTCTATACTTGAACTCGGGAGGTGGGCCATGGCGAGAACCGTTGTGGATATTAATGAAGATGTATTCGAGAAGGCGAAGGCGTTGACGGGCCTGAAGAAGAAGGTCGATATCATCAACTACGCACTCAAGAAGCTCGTTGACCAGAAAGAGATTGAAAGAATTCTTGAATTAAAGGGAAAGGTGGACTGGGCTGGAGATCTTGACAAGATGAGGGCAGATCGCGTTGATCGTGGTTGATACATCCGTTTGGATCGATTTTTTCCGGGACACGCCGGGCCGGGATAGCGAGCAACTGGAAGGTCTCATCCGCGAGTCGAACAGGGTGGCGATCTGCGGCGTCATTCTCCAGGAGATCCTGCAGGGAATCAAGAGCCGGAAGGTTTATGAAACAACGCGGGAACGGCTACTGAAGCTCCCTTTCCTGGATACGAACAGGGAAACATATCTTCTTGCCGCCGCGATTTACAGGGAATTGCGAATCCACGGTATCACCGTACCCTCAACAGACGTGACCATCGCGGCGATCTGTGTTAGCAATCATGCGCCTATCTATACAAGAGATGAACACTTCATGGCGATCGGAAAGCATTCGCAGTTGGCGCTCTATTCGCGCGAATGATCTCCCCCGTGCAAAACCGGAAGATGCGGGGCCGGAATGACGAGATTAAAGATCTCCACCCTTCGGGCAAGGTCCGGTGATGACCCGGCTGCCGCGGGCGAGCTGGTTTTGCCTTGCAGGTATCTCCCCCGCACACCCCTGCAGGATCCTCAATTCACAAGAAGCAAAGCTTTTCTCTTGAAATTTCATTAGATTATCGTTACAAGACAAGCAGGAATCTCTTCTGATCCGGATTATCTGAACAAGGCCCATGGCCTGAGGGGATTTTCATGGCCCCCGAGAACGGAACGATCCTCAAGCTTTTCACCATCGCGCCGCGGCCGGCCACTTGGGCACTGCCCACATCCCTGATAGGAAGCCAAGGACTTGCCGGAGAGAGCACAGACCTGTCCCAAAGCTTTGAGCGTAAGAACATCCACGAGGATTCCCCCGAAATAAACTCTGCGATCTAAATGGTGAAGGGAATTCCGCGCTGTGGCTTGACCCAGTTCCTCAGGATCGGAGTCCCTTGAGAACCTCGTCGATGACTTCGGCCAGCGTAGAGGCGGGGCAATCGATTACATTGACTGGAGTATGTTTGTGCGTGTGTCTCAGCAGGGAGGGCCGGTGTGCCGCGTTGTCGTAGCGGAAGATTAGTGCCTTTTGAGCCCCTTGGTAATGGTAGGCAAAGGAAAGCTTAGGCTCACGCTGAGAAGTGTCGATAAATTCACGGAAATGAAGTTCGGAATGATCCTCGAAGGTGAGTTGACCGCTGATTACACCTTGCAGAATAGAACGTTGATCGACGTCCAAATGGAGCGATCTGGCCTGGCCGGAGTGCAATATCGTGTGCAACCGGTCAGTGATGGCGCGGGCATACTCATCGAAGCTGGTAGCGGGCATTTTCCAACTCTTTCAGTTCAGCTTCGAGTCTGTTCAAGAGTTGGGCCTCGCCAGCCCACTGGACGTATTCCAGGTCACCTCCGGTCAGGTCTTCAGAGGCCAGATGGGTCAGGAAATGGGCGGTGCTTACGCCGTAAGTTTCCTCATACTTGGCCAGAAGACGCTTTGTGCGGTCTACGCTGGACCGCAACCGTTCCTTGTAGCTTTCCAGCGCCTGCACGACGACATGCACACCTTCCCGATCCTGCAATTCAATTACCATTTCGGAGCCCATGCAGTTGCTCTCCTTCTGGTCTTATGAGGAGGGTTACCTTGCTGTTTGATAAATGAACTATAGATGAACCCGCAGGGCAAGTCAACTCACACTCCCCAATGCCTCGCGTTCGTAACCGGCTCACGTGTCCCTGAATCCCCCTCACCCAGCAACAGGTTCTCTCTGTTTACGTCCTTTGCCCTTTCACGGCACCCGAAAATGTGTGCGGGGTGCGTGAGACAGAGTTTTTCCCTTGAAATTTCCTAAGATTAGCTTTACAAGAAAGGCAGGAATCGATTCTGAACTGGATCATCTGAACAGGGCCTGCAACCCCAGAGGATTTTCATGGCCCCCGAGAACGGAACGATCATTGACCACCTCATTGCTGTACAGCCGATGCCGCTCCGAGCGGGCCGCCATCCTGTAGCTTTTGCATGATCGGCCAACCGGTCCCAAGATGACCCGCCACCTGGTCGAGGGGACTCCTGACGGCTTTCCCGCCTTTGTTGAGTACGTGAGTGTAGATCATCGTTGTGCTCACGTCTTTGTGCCCAAGCAACTCCTGCACCGTTCTGATGTCGTAACCGTCCTCCAGCAAGTGAGTGGCAAATGAGTGCCGGAAGGTGTGGCAACTGCCGTGCTTGGCGATATGGGCGCTGCGGATGGCTGACTTGATGGCGCGCTGTAGCACGGACTCATGGACATGGTGTCTTCCGACCATCCCGGTGCGCGCGTCTTTACATAGATTAGAGGCGGGGAAAACATATTGCCATGCCCACTCAAGGGCCGCATTGGGATACTTCCTCTGAAGTGCAAAAGGCATGTGCACTCGCCCAAGACCCGCCTTCAGGTCGGCTTCATGAATGGCTTTGGCTTTTTCCATGTAAGACTGAAGGGGCCCCTTGAGTGATAGGGGGACCATGGTGATCCGATCCTTTGCCCCCTTTCCTTCTCGCACAGTGATCTGGTCGCACCCGAAATCGACATCCTTGACCCTGAGTCGATGGCATTCCATTACCCGGAGACCCGCGCCATACAACAGGCTCGCCATCAGCCATGCAGTGCCTTCAAGGCGCGACAGAATCTCACCCGCCTCCTGTCTCGTGAACACGACGGGCAGTCTGGTCGGCTTCTTAGCCCTCTCGACGTTTTCCAGCCACCCGAAATCCCTTTTCAGCACATCTCTATACAAAAACAACAAGGCGGCAAATGCCTGGTTTTGCGTGGAGGCCGAGACAGCCTTCTTCGTGGCCAAAAAAGTCAGGAATTGGCTGACTTCAGCCTCGCCCATGTCCAGAGGATGACGCTTACCGTGAAAGAGAATGAACTTCTTCATCCAGTAAATG
>JAFGPH010000551.1 GCA_016926135.1 Deltaproteobacteria bacterium | reverse complement strand
TGCAGCCATGAATGGAAGCATGCAATGGTTAAGGGCCGCGCTGGGGGTGGTCGTTCAGGCCGCAACTACTTCTCCCGTGCCTTTAAGACGGGACCCGGTTCTGCGTTTTCCACAAGCAGCCCCACAGGGGGAAGCTCAAAGCTCAAGGCTGAAAGGTGCTCTCCAGGGTCTGGCCCTTTCCAAAATTAGCCCTGCCGGTTGTGTCACAGTTTTCTGTTGCGCTGTCACTCCATTGTGCTATGTTGAAACGCCGAAACGAAATACTGTAAGGGCTTGAAGTATATGGTATTGCCGGATTTTGACAAGGGAAACGGCCTGGTCCCCGCCGTGGTGCAGGATTTCAGGTCCGGGAAGGTGTTGATGCTCGCCTATGTGAACAGGGCGGCGTGGGAGAAGAGCCTTGAGACCGGGGAGGCCCATTACTGGAGCCGGTCGCGAAACGAGCTGTGGCACAAGGGGGGCACCTCCGGCCATGTGCAGAAGATCGTGGAGGTCTATCTGGACTGTGACGCGGACACGATCCTGTTCAGGGTGGAGCAGGTGGGGGGCGCTGCCTGCCACACGGGTTTCGAGAGCTGCTTCCACAAAAGGATCGGCCGGGACGGAGAGGCGACGACAGTAGGAGAAAGGGTCTTCGACCCTGTGAAGGTGTACGGGCGATGAAGAAACTCAAATTCGGAATCCCGAAGGGGAGCCTGGAAAAGGCGACCATGGGCCTGTTCGAGAAGTCGGGCTGGAAGATCAACGTCAACGGCAGGAGCTATTTCCCTGACATCAACGATCCCAGCATGGAGATCACCATATGCCGGGCCCAGGAGATGTCCCGCTACGTGGAGAACGGCACCCTCGATGCGGGGCTCACGGGAAAGGACTGGACCGAGGAGAACCAGTCGGACGTGGTGGTGGTGGATGACCTGGTCTATTCCAAGACCAGCCAGCAACCGGCCCGGTGGGTGCTGGCCGTGCCCGCCGAATCCGACATCCGGTCCCTGGAGGATCTCAGGGGCAGGAAGATCTCCACCGAGCTGGTCAATTTCACGAGACGCTATTTCCAGGAAAAGGGCATCGATGTGGTGGTCGAGTTCTCCTGGGGGGCCACGGAGGGCAAGGTGGTTTCCGGCCTGGCCGATGCGATCGTGGAGGTCACGGAGACCGGGAGCACCATCAAGGCCCATGGGTTGAAGATCATCCATGAACTCATGACGTCCTGCACCCAGTTGATCGCCAACCGCGAGTCTTACGGGGATGGGTGGAAGAGGGAGAAGATCGACCAGATCATCCTTCTCCTCAAAGGCGCCCTGATGGCCGAGAACATGGTGGGCCTGAAGATGAATGTCCCGCAGGAAAGGCTCGGGGATGTCATCCGTCTCCTGCCGTCCCTGAACGCCCCCACCGTCGCCAGCCTCTATGACATGCCCTGGTATTCGGTGGAGACGGTGGTGGACGCAAGGATCGTGAGGGATCTCATCCCCCGGCTCATCAAGGGGGGGGCGGAGGGAATCATCGAATACCCCTTGAACAAGGTGATATGATGAAGAAGGTTGCGTACGCGTTTATGGTCTGTCTGGTGTGCTCGGTCTCGTTCCCGGGCTGTGTCCAGGATCAGGCTACAAGAAAGAACCAGGCGGAGGTGCAAGAGAATGCGGGCATGTCCCTTCTCGGCGAAGGAGACCTCCAGGGTGCCCTGAAGCCGCTCCTCTCGGCGGCCGAACTGGACCCGCAGAATGCGAGGCTGCAGAACACGATCGGTCTGACCTATGCAGACCTCGGGCAGATGGACAAGGCCATCTTCCATTTCAAGCGTGCCCTGGAGATCGACCCCAGGTTTGCCGACGCCCAGAACAACCTGGGTACCGTGTATGCCGGGCAGGGAAAGTTCGACCTGGCTATCGACCTGTTCATGAAGTCGGCCGAAGACATGGCCTACCAGGCGCGGTATTTCGCTTACAACAACCTCGGCTCCGTGTACCACACACTGAAGCAATACAGAAAGGCCGTCGAGTTCTACCGGAAGGCGGTGGAACTTTTTCCCGAGTACGCCCGGGCCCACGACAACCTGGGCCTCGCCCATGAAATGCTCCAGGAATGGGACCAGGCCATCGAATCCTACAAGGCGTCCATCCAGCATGCCCCCGACTACCCCCTTTCCTACCTGCATCTGGCCAACCTTTATCTCAAGTTCAATCGTCCCGAGGAGGCAAGGGCTATGGCCCTGAAAGCCCTGGCCGTGGACAAGAACAACCAGTTCAGGAGGGAGGCCGAGCGGCTTCTCGACGAGGCCCAGAAGGGGCAATAGGGAATGAAACGGCGCAAGGCGTGAGGCCCCAGAGGGGAAAAGGCCCTGCTTTCCAGGGAATGCAACGTGATATTTTGGAGGGGGCATGACCGCAGAAATGGCCGGCCAGAAACCGGGAGTGGACGATCCAAAGCGGACACGGGTAACGGAGAGGTCGCGTAACATCCCGCCCTTCATCGTCATGGATGTCCTCGAGCGGGCCCACGAACTGGAACGGGAGGGACGGCACATCGTCCATCTCGAGATCGGGGAGCCAGACCTCTCGACGCCGGGCTGCATCTGCGATGCCGCGGTCGAGGCGATCCGGGATGGCCAGACCCACTACACCCACAGTCTCGGGATCCTTGCGCTGAGAGAGGCCATCTGCGAACACTACATGGAGAAGTACGGGGTCACCGTCCAGCCGGATCGGATCGTGGTCACCTCCGGCACTTCCCCCGCGCTCTTCATGCTTTTTTCCGCCCTTCTGGAGGCCGGCGAGGAGATCATCCTCTCGGATCCCCACTATCCCTGCTACCCCAACTTCGCCCGGTTCCTGAACGCGGTTCCCGTGTTCGTGGATACCCACGAAGAGGAGGGTTTCCAGTTGAGACCGGAGGAGATCCGAAAGAGGATAGGACCCCGAACCAGGGCCATCCTGATCAACTCTCCCTCCAACCCCACGGGTAACCTCCTGGCCCCCAAACGTATGTCGGCCATCGCGGACTTGGGGCCTCCCGTGATTTCGGACGAGATCTATCACGGCCTGGTCTATGGAGAGAAGGAGCACACCATCCTGGAATTCACGGACAGGGCCTTTGTGCTGAACGGCTTTTCAAAGGCTTATGCCATGACGGGTTGGCGCCTGGGCTACGTCATCGCCCCACCCGAATTCGTGAGACCCCTCCAGAAGATCCAGCAGAATTTCTACATCTGCGCTGGAAGCGTGGCCCAGTACGCGGGTCTGGCAGCGCTCAGGAAGGCGGGACCGGACGTGGAGCGCATGCGGGCGGTCTATGACGAGAGGAGAAGGTACATGGTCCGAAGGCTGAGGGAACTCGGATTCGGGCTGCCCGTGGAGCCGGCCGGGGCGTTTTACTTCCTGGTCAACGCCAAGCATCTTTCCCAGAATTCCTACGAACTGGCCTTTCGGATCCTGGAAGAGGCGGGGGTGGGGGTGACCCCCGGCATCGATTTCGGGAAGAGGGCCGAGGGTTATCTCCGCTTCTCCTATGCCAATTCCATCGAGAACATCAGGGAAGGGCTGGACCGCATCGGGAAATACCTGGCCCGGTTTTAGTGTCCTGAGTCATTGGTGTCCAAAATCGGTTTTCGTTCTGGGCCTGGGTGTAGCG
>JAFGPH010000550.1 GCA_016926135.1 Deltaproteobacteria bacterium | reverse complement strand
GAATCCGGGTCCCGTCTTATACGCATCGGAGGAATAGTTGCGGCCTGGACGACCACCCCCAGCGCGGCCCCTCGATCACCTGGAATTAGTACAGGTATTTCTGGGACATGACACTCAGCATCACCTCCCCCATTTGAGAACGTCCTATCTGGTAACCTCATCTCGGTAGCTCTCCCAGAGTTGCAGGAAGGCCGTATCAAAGGTGCGGCTTTTCATGTACTCCGTGGCCCTCGCCCCCATCTTCTGCCTCAGCTCGGGCCTCTCAAGCATCCTCATGACCGTGTCCACGAAGGCTTGGGTGTCACCTGCATGTACGACGAAGCCTGTTTCGCCGGGAATGAGGTTCTCCATGGGGCCTCCTTCGTCCGTCACGACGACAGGCAGACCCGAGGCCTGGGCCTCCAGGACCACGTTTCCGAAGGTGTCCGTGGTGGAGGGAAACAGGAAGAGGTCTCCCGAGGCATAGGCCTCGGCAAGGTCCTCCCCGCCGAGATATCCCGAGAAGGTGACGGGAAATCCTTCGAGAGCCCCTTTCATCTCCGGCAGGTAGGGACCGTCTCCGATCACCACCAGGCGGAGGTCTTGTTTCCTGCCGCAGAGTCTCTTGAAGACCTCCACCAGAAAGGGAAGGTTCTTTTCCCTTGAGACGCGACCCACATAGAGAAGCCTGGTTTCCCCGGTGGGGATTCCAAACCTCCGCTGAAAGAAGCCGTTCCGTTTGGAAGGGTGAAAGCGCTCCGTGTCGATCCCCCTCGGATAGTAGCGGATCTTTTCGCTGACGGCCCCCCTGGCCTCGATCTCCCTGCCCGTGGCATGGGAGGGGACGTAGATCACATCCATCTGGTTGTAGTACCAGATCGTGTACTTCCAGATCATTTCCTCCAGGGAACGGTCGCCGGTGAGGATATTGACGTACTGCGGCAGGGCCGTGTGGTAGGTCCCGTAGATGGGGACCTTCAGGATGCGGGCGATGGCAAGGGCGGCCAGCCCGATGGGACCGGGTGTCGCCGAGTGGATGTGCGTGAAGTCCTTCTCGTAGCAGTAGTCCAGCATGGCCAGCAGGGGCGGGTACAGGAACCGGAGTTCCGGGTACTCGGGCAGTTCGAAGCTTCCTGTGGGAGGGAAATTGACCACCCCGTCATCCTCCATGGCCTCGCCGCAGGTGATGATCTTCTGGTATTTGCCGTGCTTCATGGCAATGGCCGCTTCCAGTCTGAGCGTTGTGGCCACCCCGTTCACCTCGTGGAAGGTGTCCGTGAAGTGGGCGACCCTCAGCCGTTGCCGGGACTCGGGTTCCCCTCCCCCTGACTCGGGCCGGGCCTGAAGGCCCGGGAGCGCACTGAGGCAACGATGCGCGAACCTTCGGCCCTTGGTGAACAGGGTGTAGGAAACGAAGTAGGGGGCGAGCATGGTGTAGAGGGAACCCGCGGAACCCAGGCTGTGAAAGATGTCGAAGACATCGGCCCCTGCCATGGCCTCCATGATGGAGTCTGCAAACCTTCGCAAAACCTTTTCGGAAACCTGGTTCACGAAGCCAAACCAGATCTTCTCCAGCCCCGAGGGTCTTTCCGCCTCGACCGGGCACTTCCTGAGCAGCTCCTTCATGCCCGGATCAGCCAGGATGATTTCCCTCCCTTCCTTCAGGATCACCCCCTTGAGGTCGGATGAGAGGCTGCCCGATTTCTGCGCCTGCCGGCGTGAACCCATGGCCTCCCTGATGCGGCCGATGAACCCCTCTTCCGCCCTGGATGACGGGACCAGGGCCCGATCGATGAAGCGGAGGAGGAGGTCCTTGCCCAGGTAACGCTCCAGGCCGAGTCTGTGTCTGTAGAACTGGTAGGCGATGCTGTAGAGGTTCTGGGCGAGGTGCTTGGGAGTCGCCCCCGAACCCGCCGGCCGGGACCGATTCTCTCCGATCCCCTGCAGGAAGTCCCGCACACCCGAGGCCCCTTCGACGACCGTGAAGGAACGGGCGATGTGGAGTGAGGAATGGTCGTCGGAGCCCCCCACCAGGTTCTTCCGCCACGGCTCCTTGCCGAAGGGCTCCAGGCGGTATCGCTCCGACAGAACCTCCATCTCCTCCCGGGTGAGCATGTTGAGGATCTGTGCCAGGATGCGGTTCTGGTACTCGTCCCTGGATCCGTTCATCTCGAAGCTCTTGAAAAGGAGCAGGGACCGGCAGAAGTGCCTTTCCGTGAGCAAATCGTTGACCGCGTACAGGGGGTGGGCCAGGACATGCACGATTTCCCGCTCGTGCAGGTACCTCACCAGGTCGAACACGTTCTCCCGGGCCTGGGAGATGTCCTCGTGCTCGCTCTCCGTGATGTCATAGACCAGGACGTGGAGCTTGCACCCGTCCTCCGGGAAGTAGGTGGTGACCTCCTCCCCCACAAAGGCGCCATCGAGATGTGCGATTTCCAGGCTCCCCGCCAGGGTGTTGTGGTCCGTGATGGTGACCAGGTCCATGCCCCGGGCCCTGGCCGCCCTGTAAACATGAACGGGATCGGTATAGCTTTCGGAACAGCCGATCTTGCGCAGTAACCATTCCGAGGGTCTTGTGGAGTATCTGGAGTGGACATGCAAGTCGGCCTTGAGACATGGCGTTTCCACGATATATCCTCCCTCTCCAAAGCAATGGAGTGATGGAGTATCGGAGTGGTGGAGTGATGCTCTTTGCATTCCTCCGTGACTCCGCTACGCCACCAGGATGGTCTCCCCGGCCCTCACCTTCTGGCCGGGTCTTACCCTGACGTTCATGGATTCCCTCCATGGAACGACCAGGTCCACCTGTGAACCGATGCGGATCATGCCGAAGATCTTACCCTTGCCCAGAAATTCCCCCGGCGCCACGGAGGAATCGATTCCCTGCACGCTTCCCCCGGCGATCTGCACCACGTAGCAGGATATGGGTTCCGCCTTGAACTCCCCGCGGATCTTCGTGACCGTGCGCTCGTTTTCGACCACATGAAGGCTCTTTTCGTAAATGGGCAGGCGCTTTGTCAGCGCGCGCCAGTGCATGGAGGTCATGTGAAGGTTCTTCCTCTTGGCCGGATGGTGACGGATGGACTCCACCCTCCCGCCCAGTGGAAACCGGTTGTAATGGACGTCAAAGGGGCTCATGAAGATCCCGATGAGCAGTTTTTCCTCCTGAAGGTCTTCCAGAACAATGTCGGAGATGGAAACCTTCCTGTTCTTCTTGATGGAGATGACCGGCTCCCAGGGGCCCTTTCGCTCCACATAGACCACGGTTCCGTCCGCCGGGCTCAGGATGTTTTCCCCTTCGGGGATCCTGCGCTCCGGATTCCTGAAGAACCACACCCACCTCCAGAAGGCGTAAGCCGATGCCAGGGCAAGACTGAGGCTCAGGCCGATGATCATTCGGGGTTCACATGCCTCCACGCTTCATCCTGCAGCACATGGACGATGGCCACCCCCGAGGAAAAGGGGAAGTTGAGGCATTCGAAAAGGTCTTTCCTTCGCTTCACCCCGTTGAACCATTTTTTGACGCCGGCATGCCTCAACATCTCACGGATGTAGATGTTGGTGTCGTGGAGAAAGATGTAGGTATTCTTCCGGGACCGCATCAGGGTCTCCATGAAATCAAACCGCACATTCTCATAGGAGTGATTCCCGTCCACGAAGGCAAGATCCACGACGGGGAGTCCCAGCGACTCGTAACGGGGGAAGAAATCCCTGTTCCTCAGCCTGTAATGGGTGACCAAATCCTGCACACCGAAGATCCCGAAGTGTCTGGCCACTTCCTCCGGGGTGCTCCACATGCCCCGGCCCCCGAGGGTTTTGAAGAACCCTTCCTTGAAAACGTCGTAGGAAGGGTCCACGAACGTCAATTTCCCCTTGGCGTTGTCTTTCAGGCCCAGGGCCAGGCAGACCACGCTGAAGCCGAACCCGGAGCCGATGACCAGAACGTGCTTGGGCCGCAAAGCCCGCACCATGCCGTAGTAAAGGAAGCCGAAACCCAGGTTGGCATTCTCCGGCTGCTCGTTATGCCCCAGGGGCCTGGCATGATGAAGGATGTTCGCGATCAACTCAGCGTTCAAACTGAAACCTTCCAAGGCCCTCCTCCCTGTTCGAGGTCTGGTGCGCTGCCTTGAAGCTCAGGCGTTCCACTTTGCCCAAGGATTCAACTGGCATATCACTCTAAGGGATGATCGTTTCATTCCTGTGAGGATGATGATACGTTTGCGTTAGAAGGGTGAACACCCCCGCATATGCTTTGATAGCTCAGCGTGAATGGAACGGGGGTATAAGTGGGACAGCTTTTTCTACGGATAAAGATCCGTTGCGGCCCGTCATACGCCACATATTCGTGAACGTATGTTTGAAAAGGTGTGCTTGGTCCATCCATTTGAGCCCCCATTTCTTCAACTTCACCCCCGGAATCGCGCCTTTCGTCGCCTACCCCTTGCGAACCCCCCGGGACCCTCGTATCCTGGACAAAATGGTCCACATGGAATGCAATTGCCGGTGAGCGCGTCCACGGTGCTCAATAAAGGAGGTCCGTCATGCTGCCTGCAAACGAGTGGTGGGGAATTCTCGGCGCCTACGGGCAAGCCGTCTGGCCTGCCCAGGCGGTCTTTTATGTCCTTTGGGTGATTCTTCTGGTGGCCCTGTTCCGATCCGGGAAACCGATTCCGAATCTCCTGATGAAGGTGTATCTTGCCCTCTCCTTCGGCTGGATCGGTGTCGTCTTCTTCCTGACCATCGGGAAGGGCCTTGCTGGGAGTTCCTTCTTTGGCACTCTCTTCATGGTCGTCGCGATCCTCTTCGCGATGGATATCTTCAGACAAAGAATGACCTTCCGGCTTCCCGAAACAGGCTGGCAAAAAGGTCTCACCCTGCTGTTGGTCCTCATCGTCCTCTGCTACCCTCTGTTCAGCTACGCATTCGGCCATGCCCACCCGAAGCTCATCGTACCCGGCACCTTTCCCTGTCCGACCACAGCCCTTGCCCTGGTGCTTCTGACGACGGCACTGCCAAAGGTCGACAAGATCCTCTATGTGATTCTCCTGTTCTGGGCCATCCCGTTCCCCCCGTTCATTCAGATTCCAAGGTACGGGGTCTATGAGGACACGATCATGCTCGCCGCAGGGGTCTATGCACTCGTGATGCTGGTGAGAAGCTGGATTCACCACAGACACAACTGATCGCATGAAATAGGAGGAGGAAAGGATATGGTCGGGCCAAGAGTTGAGGAAACCGGTCAAGGCATCCAGGAGGCATTTCATGTGGGGATTTACGACACCATGATGCGGCGGATGAGAGACAAAGGATGGCTCGAAACCGGGTTGATTGTAAAGGCGGGTATCGTGCACGGTTTGGTGCTGGAGGTGGGTTCCGGGCCCGGGTATCTGGGCCTTGAATGGTTGAAAAAGACCTCCGGCACCCGCCTCAAGGCCGTGGAAATCAGCCCGGCCATGATCGAAGTGGCCCGCAGGAACGCCGCCGAGTACGGGTTCAGGGACAGGGTGGAGTATGTGCCGGGGGATGCGACCAAGATGCCTTTTGACGACCACACCTTTGACGGCGTTTTCACCAACGGGTCGCTCCATGAATGGGCCGATCCAAAGCGCGTGTTCAACGAAGTACACAGGGTCCTCCAGCCCGGCGGAAGATACTGTATCAGCGACCTCCGTCGTGACATGAACCCGCTGGTAAGATGGTTCATGCAGGCCGTCACCAAGCCGAAAGAGATCCGGTTCGGGCTCATCTCCTCCATTCGTGCGGCCTATGTTGTTGAAGAAATACGGACGATCCTTGGGGAGTCCCGGCTGGGAGGGTCCAAGGTGAAGTCGAAGGCCATGGGTCTGGTGATTACAGGGACAAAACCGGCCTGATCGGGCAGGCCTGTTGAGGGGAGCAACCAACAAAGGAGGACCGTTACGATGAAACACGAAATGTCTCGCCGATCCTTTCTTTCTATAGCCTCCATGACGGCGCTTGCCATGGCGCTCGACTGGAAGGAAATCAACGCCTGTGCCGCCCGGATGGGGCCGAAAACGGACTACCCCGTCGTGATCATCGGCGCCGGGCTGGGCGGCCTGTGCTGCGGGGCCTACCTTGCAGCACAGGGCGTTCCCGTCACGCTGGTGGAACAGCACAGCATCCCCGGCGGCTATGCCACCGCCTTCGACCGGGGCCGTTTTACCTTCGAGGTGTCTCTTCACGGCACATCCATCAACAACAACGCCACCGCCCGGATCCTCCACAACGTGGGCGTGCTTGAAAAGCTCCGGCTTGTCCGGCTCCCCGAGGTTTACCGGCTCAAGGCCCCGGGACTGGACATTTCCGTTCCCCAGCAGGACCCCGAAGCCTTCGTGGCCCTCTTGACCAGGCACTTCCCAGGGGAAGAGAAGGGCATTCGGTCCTTTGTTAGCGAGATGGTGGGCCTTTCCGAGGAGGTGGAGCGGCTCCACGGGAAAAGGGGGCGGTTCTTCAAGCTCTTTTTCCCTTTCCAGTACCCGAAGATGTGGAACATCCGGAACAAGACCCTCGCGCGTTTTCTGAACGACCATGTGAAGGATCCGGGACTTCAAAGCGTGCTCGCCTCCCTCTGGGGGTACTACGGCCTGCCCCCCTCCAGGCTTTCGGCGTTCTATTATGCCAATGCCACGGGCGGTTACCTCAGGAACGGCTCTTTTTACATCCAGGAGCGCTCCCAAAACCTGAGCGACGCCCTGGCGGAGGCCATTGAGGAGAAGGGGGGCAAGGTCCTCTATGAAACCGAGGCGGAAAAAATACGGGTCAAAGACGGTGCTGTGAGCGGCGTTATTCTTTCCGACGGCAGGAGTCTGCCGGCCCGCGCCGTGGTGAGCAATGCGAGTGCCCTCACCACGTTCAGGCAAATGCTCCCCATAGATGCCGTTCCCCCGGACTATAGGAAGAAACTGGAGGGTATGAGGCCCAGCATCTCCTCCTTCATCGTCTGGCTCGGGTTGAACCGCGAATTGCGGGGCAGGATCAAGGGGTGCGGCATTCACGTCTCCTCGGGCAGGGGCCCGGAGGCCGACTATATGTGCTGCATGAACGGCGAAGTGGAGAGAGGCTCTTTTGGCGTAAGCATCTACGACAACATCTACGAGGGGTATTCCAAGCCAGGCACGTCCAGCCTGATGCTGCTCTCCCTGTGCGGGTATGAACCCTGGCGACCCTTTGAAGCGGACTACCGGAAGGGCAGGAAGGGGGGGTACGAGAAAGAGAAAGCGCGGTGGACGGACATCCTGATCCGCCGGGCCGAAGAAGAGGTGATCCCGGGTCTCTCCTCCATGATCCAAGTCAAAGAGGCGGCAACGCCACTCACCAACTGGCATTTCACGAGAAACCCCGAAGGCGCTATCTATGGGTTCGAGCAGTCCATGGACAATGCCTTCATGAATCGAATCGATAACCGGACGCCCGTAAAGGGGCTCTATCTGGCGAGCGCATGGGGAAACCCGGGCGGCGGTTTTGGGGGCGTGCTCAGGGCTGGCGAGCGGGCTTTTGAACAGATCATGGAGGATTGGGCCTGAAACCGGAAAGCAGCTGGCCGCAAGCGGTAGGCACTGGTTCTCCTCTGCATACTGCCTGCTTTTTGACGCGTCTTCTATAAGAGTTCATCCGCAAATACCATCCCCCCCCTTTGACAAAGGGGGCAAGAAGGGATTTGATCCGGGATGCCCTCGAAAATCCCCATGAATTTCCTTTTCGAAAGGGGGACTTCGTGGCTTTCATCAATTTGCGGATAAGCTTTGATTTCTTCGCAGCGCGCAAAGAAGTTGCGCGCGTGGACTCTAATCCGGATAATAGATGGGCTCATGGCATCCTGGAGCATTCCCTCTGCACCATGATTCCATGATTCCAGCATTCCAGTATTCCGGCACGCAGCAGCTTATGGAATTCCGACTGGACAAAAGAAGGATCCTCACCTCCCTCGCCCTGACTGGGGTGTTCAACACCATCATCGCCCTGTTCCTCACCCATCTCGGTTTTGGCGGCAGGTTCACCGTCAACTTCATCTTCTCCCAATCCATTGGCCTGTGCATGTGTTCTTTCATTTTGGCCGGGCACTTCTTTGTGAGGCGACCCTCCATTCCCGGCCATGCCATCCTGCTCCTGGTCACCATGCCTGCCGGGGTCGCGGCAGGAACCTTCATCGGCGCCTGGATCGCAGGTTTCTCCCTTGCCGAGACCCTCCGGGGAAGCCCGGCCCTCTTCATTCAAATGCTTTTTGTCGGAATCCTCTTCGGGACCATGATCACCTACTTCTTCTTTTCCAGGGAAAGGATTTCTCAAACCGAGGCCCAGCTCCAGGAAGAGCAGATCAAGAGACTCACCCTCGAAAAGGAGACCCTGGAAACCCACCTCAAGCTCCTCCAGGCCCAGATCGAGCCCCACTTCCTTTTCAACACCCTCTCGAACATCCTCAGCCTTCTTGAATCCGACCCCGTCAAGGGCAAGGCCATGCTGGAGGATCTCACCCGTTATCTGCGCTCATCCCTGTCGCGGACAAGGGACCGGATGACCACCCTGGGTCAAGAGATGGATTTGATCCGGGCTTATCTGAACATCTACAAGGTCAGGATGGGAGAAAGGCTGCGTTACTCCATCGAGGTCCCGGACAGGCTCAGAGAGGTGCCCTTCCCCCCCATGCTGGCCCAACCCCTTGTGGAAAACGCCCTCCAACACGGCATCGAACCCGACATGCAGGGGGGAGAAATCCTCGTCAGGGTTGAGGACCACGCGGACGGATTCCGGCTCGTCGTTGCGGATACGGGCTCGGGTTTGCCGGAAGGGGTGACCGGGGGGATCGGGCTGGGCAATGTGAGGGAACGCATGGAGGCCCTCTTTCATGGAAAGGGCCGCCTGATCCTTGAGGACAATCAACCGTCCGGGTTGAAGGTGACCATGGAGATCCCCCGTGAGTGAGGTAAAGGCCATCATCGCCGATGATGAGGCGCCCTTGAGGCAAGTCCTGCGCTCAAGGCTCTCCGAGGTGTGGCCCGAACTCGTCATCTGCGGGGAGGCGAAAAACGGCATAGAGGCCATGGATCTCGTCGCGCGGCACCGCCCGCATATTGCCTTTCTGGATATCAAGATGCCGGGCCTCAGCGGCATGGAGGTCGCCGACAAAATCGCAGACTCCTGCCGGATCGTTTTCGTGACCGCCTATGACGAGTATGCGGTGGAGGCCTTTGAGAAGGCAGCGGTGGATTACCTGCTCAAACCGGTGTCCAGGGAAAGGGTCGAAAAGACGGTAAAGCGGCTCAAAGAGGCGTTGGAGACCGGTGCAACCCTTCCCACCGAAATCCTCCATCGACTCATGATCCGGCTCTCCCGCGAGGAGGAATTCCGGCGCCTGCAATACGTCCGCGTACAGCACGGTGACGGTCTGCGCCTGATCCCCGTGGATGACGTGATCTACTTCAAGGTTCAAGACAAATACACCCTGGTCATCACCCGCGAAGGAGAGTCACTGATCAGGAAACCGATCAGGGAACTCGCAGAGGAGCTGGACCCCGGGAAGTTCTGGCAAATCCACCGGGGGACCATCGTCAACGTCCGTTTCATCGACCGGATGAGCCGGTCCCTCACGGGGAAAGGGGTGATCACCCTCAAGGATCGGAAGGAAACCCTGAAGGTCAGCCATCGCTACATGCACCTGTTCCGGCAGATGTGAGAGGATGAAAAGGGTTCCTTCCCTCGGGAGGGTAGCGGACGAGGACGCAGAATTCACCCTTCCTCATGCTCAAACGTCCTTGTGTGCTCGGGGCGGTCGGGCGTTCCTGTGGGCACGGCATCATGGTAAAGTCAACGTTGAGACACCACACTGCTAGTGCCCGGTTTGAGCCATCTCCTGCGTCGTAAAGCTCTTTGGAACGCCCTCATATGGGGTTCGTCTTTTGTACTTCAGGGTCTTCGGATCACGCATCGTCTTCAGAATGTCGATGCTGTCCTTCAGTCCTGTGTTGACCCGGCACATCTCCAGAGCCATGCCGACCACCTGGGCAACCGCCTGGACGAAATTCACGTCATTGAACGTGAACTCCCAAGGCTCGGCAGTGTAAACCCTCATGCTCCCGATGATCCTTTCCCCGATGATGATCGGCACGGACAAGATGGACGCGATGCCTTCTTTCAACGCCGCTTCAGGATACTGTATCCGAGGGTCGTCGGCTACATCGAAAATGGCGACCGGCTGGCCACCTCGAAGAGAGGAAGCGATGGAACGAAGGGAGCTTATCGGACCCTTGTCCAGATACTCTTTGCTCAGGCCGTAGCTCCCGGCCAGCTTGAGTTCCTCGCTCTTTTGGCTGAACAGGAAGAGGGTGCATCCCTTGACATTGAGGGCGTGGGTCACCCCCTCCACCGCAATAAGCACAATCTCCTCCGGATCCCTGATCACGGATAGCGCCTTGGTGATACGAATCAAGGCCTCATAATTGATGATGGGCTTCTCCATGGCGACCTCCTTTCCTGCAGCTGATTGTCACCTTAGGCGGGCCTCTGGCAAAATCGGCCTTCCCGGGAGCGTCTTCCCGACCATGTGCCTGTCTCAGGAACGATCTCGCGGGAAGCCTCATGGATTATGAGACAGCGGAGCAACTCGAGCCTCCAGGCCTGAATCCCTTTATCCCCGACAGCAACTCACCGTGCCGCCAGGGAGAGATAAGCCCATCTTGAGGGGGATCTCCATGGCCTTTTTCCTCGTAAAAAAAGCTTCACTGCGGTGAGAACTTGATCAGGAGATCCGAGTCCGGATGAAGAGGAGATGTGAAAAGATCGAATGAATCGAGGGACCGGTTTCGCAGAAATTCCGTAACCCACGTCATATATCATAGGATTTCTTGGGGGCTGCCGTCAATAACAAAAACCAGGATAGACGTGCAGTGCCAGGTCAATTTGACTGCCATGTCTCGCCTTTCCCCCACAAAGACACACAAATCTAATCACCCCCTAATCATCTCCTAACAAAAAAACCCTAGTCTTTGCCGTGAGATTGAGCCCTTCACGGCAAAGGACAGTCTATGGAAAATGCCTTGCTGAAGAATGAAGTGACCGGGGTGAATACAAAGGGGGAGTTGAAGTGCCCCAGATGCGGCTCGGATGCCCTGTACAAATATGGTAGGTCTCACTCCGGCAAGGGAAGGTTTCTGTGCCTTTCCTGTAACAGGCAGTTCGTAGGATCGCCTTCAAGGAAGCCGCCAAAGGAAAGGCCTATCTGCCCAAAGTGCGGAGAGAAAATGCACGTTTTCATGCGGCACCCGGATGCCACGCGCTTCCGGTGCTCCCAGTACCCTTATTGCAGGACCTTTATCAAGATCCCCAAGGAGGACGGCTGAGAGAATGGGTTACTACGTTCACCATGTTCCGGGAAGGCTGCGTGTGAGGATACCCCCCATCAAATCCAGACCGAAAATGGCCAAAAAGATCCAATCTTTTCTTTCCGGTCTCGAAGGTGTCGAGGATATCGCCTTCAATCATGTCACCGGAAGCGTGGTGATCAACTATGATCCGGACGCAATGGAATCCGACGATATCCTGGACGCCTTGAAAGAAGAGGGGTACCTGAACGACTCCCGCCTCCCCAAAAATGACGAAGACAGCGCAATCACCCTGCCTAAGGCCCGGAAGGCCGTGGGAAGGGCCCTCTTCGGTTGGGCTGTCGGCAACCTGCTGGAGGACACAGGCCTGTCCTTTCTGACCGTTCTGATCTAGCCTGTGCTGCCGCAGCACCCTGCCGGGGCATGCCCCGCTCACCGAATCCATACCCCAGGAGCCCTCATCATGATCCATAACGAAACGGAGAAGCCCATCAAGGTCCTGTTCGTGTGCACCCACAACTCAGGCAGAAGCCTCATCGCCGAGGCCTATCTGAACGGGTTGGGCGAAGGACGGTTCCTTGCGGAAAGCGCGGGCCTGGAACCCCGAGAGGCGAACCCTCTGGTCGTAGAGGGCATGAAGGAGGAGGGTTTCGACCTTGCAGGAAGGAGGGGGAAGAACCTCTTCGAGTTCTTCAAAGAGGGCAGGCTCTACGATTACGTCATCTATGTGTGCGACCGGGAAACCGAGGCCAAGTGCCCTGTCTTCCCAGGCGTGAGAAGGACCATGAACTGGTCATTTCCGGACCCGGCCTCCCTGCAGGGTACCCAGGAAGAGAAACTCCGGGCTGTCAGGGGTATCCGCGACTCCATCCAGTCCCGCATCCGGGCATGGATCGGGGAGCTTGGCTAGGCTCTCCCTGCCGCGCGGATCACCCCCGAGCCCACCCCGTCCCTGACCCACAGGTCCCCATGTTGCCCCATCCCTCTTCCCATTCGCGATTCCTCATTCTTCATTCTTCATTCGTCATTCAGAAGCCATCATTGTGCCTTCGAGAACCTGGCCCGAATCGGGATGACGATCTCCGGCTTTTCAGGATAACTGGTCTTCAGCTTGAGGGTCCCGTGATAGTGCCCCGGCGGGGCCGGCAGGCTGGTCACGTGGAGCAGAAAGGTCTTGCCCGTTTCCACCTCTTGCAGTCTGTAGAGCACCTTCCCCTGCAAGTCGAAATGGGTCACTTCGAGCTTCAAGGGTGTCTCCATCTGGGCCCTGATTTCAATGGACTTCGTCAACTCCTGCCCGGCCGGCCCCTTGAAGAGCACATGCCCGCCGGACATGCGGATGGGCACGACCACCCTGACCTCGATGTGGATGGTGCTCGGTCTTCTGGACGGGTCATTGGCGCGGATGACGGCCCCCTTGCGGATCTTCCCCTCATATCCCTTCGTGTCCACCTTCAACGTGATTTTGCCTTCGCGTCCGGGAGGGATGGAGCGGTCGAACTCGACCGTGGAGCATCCACAGTCCACTCGAACATCCTCGATCTTGAGATCCCGGTCCCCCCGGTTCAAGACCTTGAAGGTGTGGCTGACCACGGCCCCCTCTTTCACCTCTCCCGCGTCGTAGACGCTTTCCGGCAGAATCATCCTTGGGCCCTGCTCTCCCCAAGACTTCCCGCCGAAAGCACCCAGCATGAAGGCCAGGAAAGAGAACAGGACAACGGCACGGCACCTGACCATGAACGGAAATCCTCCTTCACATCGGTAATCAAGACCCATTCTGCACCGGTCTATTAGGGAACTATGAGGAATGGGTTCAACTTGCGTGAACCGGTCATTTTTGACGAACTCGCAAAAGTCGAAAAAGGGCCTTTTCCGTCATTCCGGTGAAAACCGGAAGCCAGGCTTTTCAAAAAGTTACAGGAACTCTGGACCCCGGTTTTCACCGGGGTGACGACTTTTGCCGTCATTTTTAACAATGCTCTAACACTCCCGTAGCAAAAGGAACCGATAGATACCCATATGCTTCTCCGCAGGCTTTTCGCTCAAGACGCAGGGACCGACAATGTCCGAGGGCAGAACCCAAGAGGGATTGAGGAAACACGACACACCTGAGACCGCGGAGCCGGGCCGCATCTCCATTCTCGCCCTGTGTGAGGGAGTCGTTCAGGTTCCACCGGACATGACCGTTCGCGAGGTCAAGAGGATCATCGGTGAGGACGAACCGATCAGCGCCGTCGTGGTGGTTCAGGAAGACCGGCCCATCAAGGGATACGACAAGGTCGAGGAAGGGGACTATGTCGTCCTGGTCATATCCGACAGGGGCGTGGGCATCCCGGCCGAGGACATCCCCAGGATCTTCGAACCCTTCTACACCAGAAAGGTCATGGGAAGAAGCGGGACGGGCCTCGGCATGGCGGTGGTGTGGGGTGCGGTCAAGGACCATGGGGGCTACATCGACGTGGAGAGCAGGCTCGGCGAAGGGACGACCTTCACCCTCTACTTCCCTGCCTCCCGCGAGACCTCCCCGGGCGGCGCAGAGAGGATCTCCGTGGAAGACTGCATGGGCAAGGGCGAATCCATCCTCGTGGTGGACGACGTGGAAGGCCAGAGGGAGATTGCCACAGGGGTTCTCCGGAGACTCGGCTACAGGGTTCATGCCGTCTCCAGCGGAAAAGCGGCGGTGCCTTTCCTGAGATCGCTCAAGGTGGACATCCTTGTGCTGGACATGATCATGGACCCCGGCATGGACGGACTGGAGACCTACGAGAAGATCCTTGCCATACACCCCGGCCAGAAGGCCGTCATTGCGAGCGGTTTCTCCGAATCCCAGAGAGTGAGGAGGGCACAGGAACTGGGCGCCGGGGCCTACATCAAGAAGCCTTACACCTTCGAGAAG
>JAFGPH010000549.1 GCA_016926135.1 Deltaproteobacteria bacterium | reverse complement strand
GTTGAGGTTGTACCGCTGGGCCTTCGCATCCAGGGGATCCTTTTCCCTGATATCGTCCAGGGCGACCATATCCTTCTGCCGGAGCAGACCGTTGTCGTCGATGCTGATCTTGGCATCTACGGCAAGGACCTTGGCATCCTTGGTGATCACCAGGGGATTGATCTCGGCCAGAGAACAGTCAAGGCTTACAAAGAGCCGATAGAGGCGCTCCATCAAGGCCATCAACCCCTTCACGACCTCCGGAGCAGGGAGGGGGTCCAGGCTGTAGGCAAGGGTCCTTCCCTGACAGGGCATCCATCCGGTGGCGGGATTCACGAACTGTTTCAGCACGAGGTGCGGGGAGGTGGCTGCCACCTCCTCGATGTCCATGCCCCCTGCCCGGCTGAAGATCATCACCGGCATGGCCTTGGAACGGTCGACGGTCACGGCCACATAGATCTCCCGGTCAATCTCCACCCCCTCTTCAATGAGCACCTGGTGGACCTTCCTGCCTTCAGGGCCTGTCTGCTTGGTGACCAGGGGGTTGTTCAGGATGGCGGCGGCTGCGGCCCTCAAGTCCTTCAGGCTCTTGACAATCCGCACACCGCCGCCTTTACCCCGGCCCCCCGCGTGCACCTGGGCCTTGACCACCCAGGGCGGGCCCTTGATCTCTCCCCCTAAGGAGGCCGCCTCCTTCGCGGATCCGGCCACCCGTCCATCAGGGACGGGGATATTGTACTTCCTGAAAATTTCCTTGGCCTGGAATTCATGGAGTTTCATCGCTCATGTCCTCTGGCACTTCTCATTGACACCTTTCCTTAACGGCTTTTGCGTTCATGGTTCGATACCCCACCATGATCCGAATGAGCGTTCGTCCTGAGGTATCGAAGGGTGAACGGAGAACACATTCGGGTTGTCGGACAGCCTTCTTATTGCCTTTTGCACGATCCTTGTCAAGCCTGCACGTCGAGCAGTCTGAGCAAATCCTCCCACGAGGAAATCCTGGGCACATCTCCGCCGGGAGCGCTCCCATCCCTGTCCACGATGCGCGGGCCATAGGGAAGGTTGTGGTCCATCACGTAGGTGGTCCAGACCGGATGGAGACCTGCGGCCTGAGCCCCTGCAATGTCCGGCTCCGGGTCGTCTCCCACGTACAGGATGTGCTCCCTTTCTACCCCCAGTTGCTCCACAAGTTTTTCGAAAACAATGGGAGATGGTTTCCGGTATCCTAGTTCCCCGGATATGAGGACCACCTGAAAGAAGGGCGCAAGCCCCGTCTCGGCTATGATTCGCCTGGCCGCAGGGCCGTGGGTGAAGTTGGAAAGAAGGCCGAGACGATAGTCCTCCTTGAGCATCGCGAGCATTCGCCTGGTCCCCTCAATGAGGCGTATACGACAGTAAAAACCTGAGAAATAAGCCTCAACCGCTCCGGTGATTCGGGGGTCATAGGGGTCCACCTCATGACCCAGGCTCGCGAGGCCGGCGCTGATCCAGAACCGGTTGTGGGTTTCCCTGCCCGTCGCCCGGCACTCTTCCAGCAGACGGACGGCCGCCTCCCGGTAACCCGTCTTGAAGGACTCTTCATCCAGTTGGAAACCACTCTCCCTCAGGGCCTCGATCAGGGTGGCATTGGCTACCTTCAGTGTCTCGGAATCAACGGTGATCAGGGTATTGAAGAGGTCGAACGCGACTGCTCGGATCTGATTCATGGTGTAGGTCTTTTAGCCGAGGATGAAGGAAAATGCAAGGCCGGAAAGCCAGCCCTGATTCATGATCAAACTTCATCTCTCCCGCCACACAGTGGCGGGAATCCTCGATCTACGGTACGCTCCATCCTCCGTAGCCTTACATCTGATGCTGGTGAACAGGGAACTCGCCAAACCCCATGCAGTGATTGACAAGCAAAATGGGCGGTGGATTTGGGCCGGGTGGGTCAGAAAAAACTTTCCATCGAACCGGGAAGATGTATAATGATCCCCAAGGGTTCTCCCGGTGTTTCCCCTGAGTTCCCTGGCTGGGGGTCGTTCGGTCACGAGAGAGGTGCTCACACGACAGCTCAAAGGGGATGCAAGGATGGCCAATCTGATTCTGAAGACAGACAACAGCCCTGTGCAGATGTTCATCAGGGTGGTCCTGGGTGCAGTGATTTTTCCGCACGGCGCCCAGAAGCTTCTCGGATGGTTCGGAGGCGCAGGCCTGGAAAAAACCCTTCACTCCTTCAGCCAGATGGGCTTTCCCGTCTGGGCAACGGTCCTCCTCATGCTGATTGAATCGATGGGCGCTCTGCTCCTCATCGCGGGGTTCCTTACCAGGTTCTGGGCACTCGCGATCGGAACTGCCATGGCTGTGTGCATGCTGAAGTTCCATGTGCAGTACGGGTTCTTCATGAACTGGTTCAACCAGCAGGGGGGCGAGGGGTACGAGTATCACATCCTGGTTCTGGGGATCGCCGTTGCCCTCCTCATCAAGGGCGGCGGCATGCTCTCCGTGGACAGGGCACTCGCCACAAGAGTAAGCAGGCGTCGACTCATTCGCTGAGTCGCTTGCTGCAACCCATCTATTCCTTTAGCCCCAGGTCGACGGGTCGGGCCGGAAGGCCTTAAAAACTGCCCGTTCCTGACACGGCAGGGAGGATCATGAATGCGATGACGTTCTGCGTGGCCCCTGAAATCCCCCCCCAACATGCCCTTGCGCAAGGGAGGTTGGGCATATCCCCCGTTTTGGTAAAGAGAGAGGGGGAAGACTGTCCCTGCCTGGAGAAGAACTTCCGCATGATGGGGCGGTAATACGTAACGCAGAAAGATGCATGGGATGTCGTCAGGCGTTCAACCTTTAAATAGGGAGGCTTGGATGATGCAGAAAGGCAGATCATTTCTTTTTGGGATTTTTTCCGCGGTGTTCATGCTGAGTCTTTTCCCCCTTGGTTCGGTCCACGGCAAGGAAAAGGTGATCCAATTGAAGTTTGCCCATATCTTCCCCGGTCCGGCCAAGCAGTCCATCATCTGCGAGGCGTTTTTGAGGGATCTTGAAAAGCGAACGGGCGGCCGGATCAAGACCCAGTTCTATGGCGGGGGTTCACTGCTCAAGCCGGCTACCATGTATAAAGGCATCGAGGACGGGATTGCGGATATGGGTTTTTCCAACGTGGAGTACACTCCCGGGCGTTTCGCTGTGACCGAGGCCTGCGATTTGCCCCTGGGCTACCCGAGCGGCTGGGTGTCGAACCACGTCGTCAATGACTTCTACCGGGAGTTCAAGCCCAAGGAATGGGGCAACGTAAAGGTCCTCTGGATGCATGCAAGCACCCCGAACGTCCTGATCACCACCAAGCCGGTGAGGAAGTTTGAAGACATCAAGGGAATGACCATCCGTGCTCCAGGGCGTGTGGGAGATACGGTTAGGGCATGGGGCGCTGCGCCGGTGAGCATACCGATCATGGAGGTCTACGATGCCGTGTCCAAGAACGTCGTTCAGGGGATCAACATCCCGTTTGAAACCCTCAAGACCTTCCGTTTCGCAGAGGTGGCCAAATTTGTAACATCCACCTGGAAGGTGGGGAACCTTTATGCCTTCTATATTCTCATGAACAAGAACAGCTATAAGAAGCTGCCGCCGGACATCAAGGCGATCCTGGATGAACTCTGCGGGGAATACAGGGAGAGAATGGCCCTGGTCTGGAACGCGGTTGACTTCGATGGAAAGGAGTTTGCGGCCGAAAAGGGGTGCGAGATCATTCAGCCTGACCCCAAGGAAATGGAAAAATGGATGAGCGTCACGGAGCCCGTGATTGACGGTTACGTGAAGGATATGGTGGCCAAAGGGCATCCAGAGAAGGAGGCCAGGGGATGGATCCAGTTCCTGCGAGACCGCATCGAGTACTGGACCAAGCGGCAGATCGACCTGCGGATTAAATCCCCGACGGGTCCGGAAGGGATGCGACAGTAGGTTCACCAAAATGGAGCACTTGAGGTTCATCCGGCAAATGCATGCCGGCAAGTGATGGCGGGAGGAGAGAGATGATTCCGGAAGAGCAGATCGGGGAAGTGAACGGCCTTTCCATAACGACGGTGATAGACAACTATGTGGACGTGTTTCTCCCCTCCACCGAGACGGTCGCGAGGTGGGGTCCTCCCGACATGACTCCAGGCAGGACCGCCTCCCACGGCCGGCCCGCGCCCTTGAATGCGGAGCACGGACTCGCGCTGCTTTTTGAGATCGATCATGGGGATCGGACACAAAAGATCTTGTTTGATACGGGGTTTACCGATGAGGGTGTGCCCCGCAACTTGGACAGCTTGGGCGTAAATGTAAACGATATCGACTGCATCGTGATCAGCCACGGCCATCCCGACCACACGGCAGCCCTGCCGCAGATCTTGCGCTCAGCCCAAAAGAGAATACCCGTCTACACCCATATGGACGCCTTCCTGGCGCGATACCTTCTCTTCCCTGACGGCACCCGGGTGCTGAGCAATACACTGGACCAGGCCGCGATCAGGGAGGCGGGCGGAGATGTTGTCCTCACCCACGAGAAGGTCAAGCTGGGTCCCGGTGTCATGCTGAGCGGTGAAATTGACATGCTCAACGACTTTGAGCAGCATTTTCCGCTCGCCTACTACGAGAAGGACGGGGAGATGATAAAGGATCTCTTTCGGGACGAGAAGAGCCTCATTGTCAACCTCAAGAACAGGGGACTCGTCGTGGTCTCGGGATGCGGGCATCGAGGCATCATCAACACCGTGGAATACGCAAAAAGAATCACGGGAGTGGATGAGGTCTATGCGGTGATGGGCGGGTTTCACCTGACCGGGGCTACGCCGTTGGACAGGATCACGAGGTCCGTGGCCGAGATGAAAAAGATCGCCCCCCGCATCATGATCCCTACCCACTGTACCGGCTGGAAGGCCATCAACCTTTTTCAGGAGAGCATGCCCGACAGCTTCGTATTGAATGCAGTCGGCACGAAATATTCCCTTTTCTGATCTCGCTCTTTCCTCACCGCCCGTGCTGGTCGAGGGACTCGCTGGGGGGGCGTGCGGGGCGGGAACCGTCGCGATCGGCGAGGAGATCCGCGCGAAAACCGGCGGCCGCCACAAACCGGCTGACAGAGGCCATTCCATCGGAGACCGGCTAGGCCAGCCGGGTCACGTCCTCCGCAACCTTGGGGAACTCGGTGAGAAGCGCCGGATCGTGGCCGGGGAAGAGCAGGTCGACGGAAGAGGCCTTCGCGCGAAGCCTGTCGTAGCTCTTCATCCATGCGATCATGTCGGTGATGATGGCGCTGGGGATATCGGTGCGGTAACTGGAAAACACGTGGGCCGCATCCGATTTAATGACGGCCGTCCCCCTTCGGGTGTTCACGGCCACAGCCTGCAGCCCGACCGTGTGCCCCGGCGCCGGCACGAGTTCGATGCCGGGCATCATCTTTCTTTCACCCCTCACGAGGTTGAGCCTCTGCGTTCCCTTTAGCTTGCGAAGGTAGCGGTTCGCTGCTGGATCGGTGGCTTGCAGGAAGGGGGCCCTCCGGGCCATGGGGTCCTCCATCCAGAACCCGTACTCCCTCTCCTGCACATGGACGGTCGCCCCGGGAAACAGCGAGATTCCACCCACGTGGTCGAAATGGATGTGCGAAACGATCAGGTTCTCCACCTTGCGGGCGTCGATATCGATCCTCCTAAGCACCTGCACCGGGTTCACGTACCCGGGCAACCCGCGCGCCCGGGCTAGGGCCGGGGTGCAGCCGCAATCCACGACGACGGTCTCCGCCTCGCAACGGATGGCGAAGAGGTAGTAGTGGATCGCGGTCGTCCTGTCCAGATCCTGGAACCAGCGGACCATACAGGCCGGCCACACAAGGGGACCGGCATACTTGAGAGCATAGATCTCGTAAACTGGAACGGCCACGATACGTCTCCTCGATTGAGCGATTGATTCAGACGGGCGTCAGAATTCCCGACTCATTTCCGGGGCCATTCTAGCAGGACAGCCCCCCCGGCGCCACAGTTCTCTCCAGGGAGTGCTTGGAATCACTTGGGTGAAAGCGGAAATTTGAGATCGGAGCGGAGCCTGGGTTACTCAGACATATCCCAGGTTC
>JAFGPH010000548.1 GCA_016926135.1 Deltaproteobacteria bacterium | reverse complement strand
TTCGGAAATCAGGAGGGGAACGTCTCGGGGTATTCCTGGTCCACATAAACCTTCCCCGTACTTGATACGCGGGCCACTTATCCGAAGGAGGAAGCTGGGATGTGGAATAGTCGATCCGGTATTCGGGGCGCCTTGGCGGGCCAGTCGCTTTGGGTGGCGGGCGGAGCTTTACCTCCCATAGTCCGAGATGCTTTAGTATCCTTTTGATGACCTCTTCGTCCTCTATGACACTGATGATTTTCATCTTGCCTGAGCATTTTGGACAAGTTGCCAGGTTCCCCATGGCCTCTTCGTTCCGGGGTTGAATCCTTGAGCCTGAGTGGACGTTGAATCCGGAATGCGGCCATGACAGGATGAGCCTCACCACTTCTTCCGTGATCTTCCCCCTCCTCAGGAGCATTTTGGCGAGACGGCGGAGAACCTCCCGCCGGCCATGGCACTTGAGCTGATAACCCTTGCGCTGAGGGATACCAGGGCGCCAACGTTGAGAGAGGTTTTTCAAATAGCCAGCAAACACCTCGATAAATGGACGGGAGAGAGGCCTGAGGAGGCGCGCCATTTCAAGTCTGCCCTGGAGTCCGGGCTTGAGTCGTTCGGTCAAATCGCACGGTAGTTGCGGGAGAGCGCGGAGAAGCTCATGGATCGGCTGACCGTGATCACTTGGATAAGCTACCGAGACGTACCGACTGCCGGAACAAGCGACAGCAGAGCGTGATCCGAAAACCCCTCGATCACACATCGGGGGCCTCTCCCGCAGGAAGGGGGAAAAGATATGGCGGAGAGGAAAATCCTGCTTCTCGGCAACCTGCAGCTCTACCGCGTCGGCGAGGCCGTTGCGGAGGCCGATCTGGACGAGGTGACCTCGCTCGTGGAGGACTTGCACGACACGCTCACGGCCTTCCGGAGGCGACAGGGCGCGTGGATTGAAACAGTAAAACCGCTCCTCTGTCGCGATTTTATACAAGTCGCCCCCTGCGCGGGGGCGCGGTTTGAGGTGCGGATCCACGACATGTCGGGATCCATGCCGCCTAGTCTTCCGTCAGGTCCAGCACTTCCCGGATGGCATCGTCCACCTTGGCGAGGACGGCGCGGCCGAGCGTAGTGATCGTCCCTTTGACAAGGCGGCGATTGTCGATGGCCCGGATTTGATCCATGAGAAGGTCGGAGGTCTGTCCCAGCCCCCCACCCTTGGGGACCCGGATGTGGAGGGGCTCGGCGTCCTCAATGAGACGAGTCGTGAGGGGGATAACGACGGTTATGGGATGGCCGGCGTCCAGGAGCGCCTGTGACTGCACGATCAGCACGGGCTGCGTCTTGCCCGGTTCCGCCCCCCGACGGGGATTGAGGTCGGCGAGCCATATCTCACCTCGCCTGAACATCGGGGTCTCTCTCGACGGCCGCGAAATCCGCATTGACGCGAAGGCTCTCCCTACGGACCTTTCGCGAGGCATCGGCAAGGCGTTTGGCCCTCAACACGGCGCGGGTCTTGCGGTTCATCCGGTCTATGGCACGACGGATTAACTCCGCGCGGGAGACCTGCAGGGCCTCGGCGAATTCCCCACTCTCGTGCAGCAGATCGTCGGGGAGTTTCAGTGAAATGGTGCCCATGACAGCCCTCCGTAATATCCTGCCAAGCGGTCACCAATAATATCAGAATGGGATATGCGCTGCAAGTGTCCATATGCCCCCCTCTTCGGGGGCTTTAATTTTTGCACAGACCCACGAGAAGCGGGGATTTGTGCCGCTGGGTCGTCGTGCGGGGGATGAACGCCGGGCCCCGTGGGAACGCAGGAAGAAACGACCCGGACCCTGAATTGCTACGCGGGTTGGGGCATGCGGCACCCCGCGGGCGGAGCGGCAGGAAGAGATAGGGTAGGGCACGTGGGAGCGACCCGAAGCGGGTCGGCAATGACCGGAGCCGGGCGCCGACAAGTAAGCCATCCAGGTCTCAAGCGGACTCCTAGTCATTGCCGGAAAACGGGTGGCCCCATGTTGACCGTGGCCGTCTCCGGCAACTTTTGACTTGACAAGGGGAACGGCGAAATGTAGAAAAAATAATCTGATTATACGAAATATTATGATATAGGATATCCAAACTTGGCTTGGCATTACAGTTAGTTGGCGACTTCTTCCCTGCTAATAAAAGCACGAGTGTCCGCACGCCGTCTGGGCATTCACGCTGTCTTTCACGGGGCGGTGGGCCTGGATGCGCCAAGCCGGTTGAGGGAACCCGTTTTCTTGAGATCGCGTATTTTCGGGGTAAATGAGGAAAGAACGAGAAAAGGAGGGCACATGTAATGGGAAAAACAATCGATCTAATGACGCCGGACAAGGCCGAGGGAGACACCAGGAAAGTCTATGATGACATCATAGCCACGTGGGGCCCGAGGCGACTGGTTCCGATCTGGGGGTTTTTCGGCAGAGACCCGAAGGTGGTGCGTTCCATGTGGACCCTCATCAAACGACTGAAGGTGGAGAAGACGGAAATTCCGAAGAAGTACCTTTTCGCCATAGCCCTTGTGGGTGCCCAGAGAACAGGGTGTGACCGGTGCGCCATGACCCACGAGAAAGAACTGGTGCACGGGGAGGGGCTGGACCCCGATTTCGTCAAGACGATTTTCAGTTACGAGGAGGCCTACGAGGAGGGAAAGATCGACAGGGAACTCTATCTGGCCGTGAAGTTCGGGGAAATGATCTGGTTCGGAAAAGAGATAAGCGAGGAAGAGTGGGAGGAGTTCACCAGCACCTTCACGATTCAGCAGCTCTACGAGATGATCATGCTTGCCTTGATGGAGTCCTGTCTTTCCCGATACGGGTACGTTCTCGCCCGTTACGACGAGTCCATTGAGTGGCCTTCGGAGCATCTGCCTGGAGCCGATTACCAGAAAGTTGTCACCCGATGAGGAAAGGAGGGAGATCATGGGAGAGGGAAAAAGTCTTCAACCGATTCGTTTCCACATTTATCAGACCGGTGCATCCGGGGGGGTGGAAGTAACAGCAGGCACCCGAAGGAAGACGATACTCATGAGCCCGCACATGCAGGTCAACATATCGGAGAAAGAGAAGGGCTCGATCACCCCGCGACATGAGCATCCCGAAGAGATGGTGGGCGTGTTTCTGAGAGGCCGCTATCGCATGGGCGTAGGGGAGGAGACGCTGGAGTTTGAGGCCGGCGAGGCGATCTACATCCCCGGAGATCTGCCCCATGGCCCCGTGGAAGTCATCAGTGAAGAGCCGGGAATGATGCTCGACATCATTGCGCCCGTGCGGGGCGAAGAGAAACCCTTCAAGAAAGAGGGTTGAGATGGCGCCGACGATACTTGTGTACACGAGGCCCGGCTGAGGGGATTGCCATCAGGCGAAGGAGTTTCTTTCGCGCAAAGGTTTCGAATTCACACTTCGTGACGTTGCGGCAGATCCCGAAGCCATGGCAGAACTCGAACGCCTTGGGAGCAGGACACTGGCTACCGTCGTGATCGACGGGGATGTGTTCTCCGGCTTTTTCCCCAATATCGTCAGCATTAGGAAGAAACTCGGCATCCTGCAGTGAATCTCAAACAAGGAGGAATCAGGCTATGAGGAAAGCAATCGTCTTCGTCTTGGCCGCCAGCGTCTGCCTGTGGTCCCAGGCAACTTGGGCTGCGGGCAAGTACCCGCAAAAACCGATAACCATGATTATCCCTTGGGATGCAGGCGGAGGCACCGACCTGGTCCACCGGGCTGCATCAAAGAGCGCTGAGGAGCATTTGAAACAACCTATCGTCATCGTGAACAAGCCCGGTGCCGGCGGGGTGATCGGGTCGAAGATGGTTGAGAATGCGGACCCTGACGGGTACACGCTCGGGGGTATCACCTCAACGGTGCTGGTGACCCAGTACACTGCCCCGAATCCCACCGACTGGTCAAAATATGAACCCGTGTTTACGGTCACCTATGATCCCGGCGCCATAGCGGTCCGAAAGGATTCGCAGTGGAAATCCCTCAAGGAGTTGATCGCGTACGCCAAGGCCAACCCGAAGAAAGTGAAGGTGGGAAATGCCGGGATAGGAGCTCTCCACCATTTGTTCGCAGTCGGTTTGGAAACAGAGGCTGGGGTGGAGTTTCACCACATTCCCTACAAAGGCGCAGGTGCCGCCAAGGTCGCGCTTCTGGGAAACGAAGTCGACGCGGTGAGCGCGGATACCGGGGCGTTCTATGCCCAAGTGGTCTCGGGGCAGCTGAGGCTTCTGGGCATCGCTGCGGACCAACGGTTTTCCGGTTTTCCCGATACGCCGACGTACAAAGAGCAGGGTGTCCCGTTGACCATCGGCATGTGGCGGCTTGTCGCCGCCCCCAAGGGGACCCCCAAAGAAGTCATCAAAATTCTGGTGGACGCTTACAGCAAGGCCATGAAATCCCAGGAGATTCAAAAGAAGCAAGGACAGTGGATTCTCGTTGGCAGAGGAGCGGAAGAGACCGGCGCCGTGATGAAAAGGGACGATCAGATGTGGAAACGGATCGCCCAGAAGTATCTGCTCCAGAAGAAATAGGTCCGCCAATTCGGGAGAACTCCTCATGCGATCCGGCCAAGCAGTTACAGCAGCCCTGTTCGCTTTTTTTGGTCTGGCCTTCACTGCGGGCAGCTTCAGCTTGGGGGTAGGAGGAATCCTGCAACCCGGGCCCGGCTTCTTTCCATTGCTGGTCGGATCCATCCTTGTCTTCCTGTCTGTTCTCACGCTCATTGGGGATATCAGGCGCACTTCGCCGAAGCCTCTGGGAACACCGCCGGAAGGCAGTGGCGGAGCGGAGAAGAGACGGCATTATTCTGATGTCCTCGTCACCTCGGTCTGCCTCATCCTGTTCACAGTGGCGATTGAACCGCTCGGCTTTCTGGCATCCATGTTCTGCCTGGTCGTGTTCCTGGTCGGCGGAATGGGTCGGAAATCCTGGAAGGCGGCGATCCTTTACTCACTTGTGGCCGTCTTGTTCGTCCACATTGTCTTTGAAAGGTGGCTGATGATCCAGTTGCCTCTTGGTGTCATGGAGTTTCTGCTGGGGTAGGCGCGGAATGGAAACGCTTGGGCAGCTTTTGTATGGTTTCGGCGTAGCCCTTCAACCGGACAACCTCCTCTTCTGCGGGGTCGGGGTACTCATGGGCACCCTCGTCGGGATCCTGCCGGGTCTCGGCCCCGCCGGAGGAATCGCCCTGCTCCTTCCCATAAGTTTCTACATGACCCCTACTTCCGCCATCATCCTTCTCGCGGGTGTGTTCTACGGGTCCATGTATGGGGGCTCGACCACCTCTATCCTCCTCAATATCCCCGGGGAGGCCGCATCCGTCGTGACTGTCTTGGACGGGTATGAAATGGCCAAGCGGGGCCGGGCCGGACCCGCTCTCGGAATCGCCGCCTTCGGGTCCTTTATCGCCGGCACTCTGGGGCTGTTGGGGCTGGTCTTCCTGGCTCCCGCGCTCGCCCGGTTCGCTCTTCGCTTCGGGGCCCCGGAGTACTTCTCTCTCCTGCTCCTGGCTTTCTCTCTGCTGAGTTACCTCTCGTCAGGTTCCATGATCAAATCCCTCATGATGTCGGCCGTTGGCCTTCTCTTGGGAACGGTGGGCACGGATCCTCAATCAGGATACTACAGGTACACCTTTGGAACAGATTACCTGATGGACGGTTTTGGAATGGTTCCCGTAATCATGGGCCTGTTCGGCGTTGCTGAGGTCCTGCAAAATCTGGAAAGCAGGGAGAAGTCGGATGTCTTGAGTGAAAAGATCAGCAAACTGCTGCCCAGCAGGAAAGACTGGGCAGCGAGCATTTGGAGCATTCTTCGAGGGACGGTCGTCGGTTTCTTCATCGGCATGTTGCCGGGAGGAAACCCCGTCATCGCATCCTTTTCATCCTATACGATCGAGAAGAAGCTTTCGAAGCATCCGGAGCGCTTCGGCAAAGGCGCCATCGAAGGTGTGGCGGGCCCCGAGGCGGCGAACAACTGCGCATCTTCGGCCGCTTTCATTCCCTTGCTCACGATCGGCATTCCCGTTTCACCGGTCACAGCCCTTCTTTTGGGAGCATTGATGATTCACGGGGTCATCCCGGGCGCCGGGATGATCTCCCAGCGACCCGACGTTTTCTGGGGTGTCATTTCCAGTATGTATATGGGAAATGTCCTGCTCCTCATCCTGAATCTGCCCTTGATCGGTTTGTGGATTCGAATTCTTCGGGTCCCGTACTCCTACCTGTTTCCCGCCGTGCTTTGCGCTTGCCTGATCGGGGTCTACAGCATCCGGAATAGCGTAATGGACCTTCTCGTGATGGTTGGTTTCGGGTTGGGTGGATATCTGATGAGGAAGGCCGACTATGAACCGGCTCCGCTTATCCTGGGGTTGATTCTGGGGCCTATTATGGAAGAGCACTTCCGCAGGAGCCTGAACCTGTATGAAGGCAATCTTCTCCTGTTCTTCACGAGACCCATTTCCGCAGTTTTCCTGATCACGACCCTCCTGGTGTTCACCGTTCCTCTTATTAGACAATGGATGGGTCACGGTCACACAAAATCTGAAAGAGTTAAATCGAATGAGTAGGGATACCTATGAGAAATAAGACTCCTTTGACCGACGCCAGAACAAAAAGACCACTGCTGAAACCATCACAGTCAAAGGTGGATATCACCGAGCAGAAGCTTCTGAGCATGATATGCTCCGGCCTGCTTCCGGCGGGTCAGTGGCTCAAACAACACGAACTTGCAGCCACTTTGGAAACAAGTGTGACCCCGTTGCGAGAGGCCCTCCGAAGGCTGGAGGCTGCGGGCGTTGTGGTAAACGTGCCGTACCAGGGGGTGAAGGTTTCTGAAATCTCGCGGGAGAAGCTCAGGCAGATCTACCTGGTCCATTCTTTGCTTCAGTCAGAGGCTGTCCGTCTGTACGTTTCAAGAATTACGGAAGAAGAGATGAAGGTCGCCTACAGGCACCACAAGAAGATCGAGAGTTTGATCGAGAAGAAGGCCTATGACAAGATCTCCGAGTTCAACCAGAAAATGCATATGATTATCTGTGGCGCCGAGCATTTTTCATTCCTAGGAAATATGATCGCTTCCCTGTGGAAGCAGAATCCGAAGGACGTGTTTACGGTCATGCCCGAGCGGGCGATCCTCTCTGCGGCTGAGCACGAAGCCATTTTGCAGGCCATTGCCGAAAAGAAGGCCGATCTGGCTTCAAAGCTGGTGAAGAGGCATTTCCTGGGGGTGGGCCGTTCTCTCGCGGGGGACGGTGAGCTATACGAACCGTAGTGTGGTCATTAATCCGCTTATAAAAGCGAGCGAGTGAAGCAAAGATTCCGTCCGCTGACGCCTGGGGCGCTTCGCCAAGCATGCACGGATTGCGGGTGTTTTGTGAGTCCTGTAGTTGTCCGGGATCATGTGGATGTCCAGGGATTCGGGGACAGCTTTGTCGATCCGATCCAGAAACTTCCAAAACTCAACAGCCCGGTGCTTTCGATGACATTCCCGATGGCCTGCCCGGTCTTTATATCCAGCGCGGCAAAGAGGGACGTCGTCCCGCGCCGACTATAATCATGGGTGCGCCGCTCAATCTGGCCAGGGCGCATAGGAAGAATAGGCTGCTGTGGATCCAAAGCCTGAATTTGAGACTTCTCGTTCACACACAACACCAGAGCACGCTCGGGGAGGGGTGAGATACAAACCAACGATATCTCGCACCTTCTCAATAAAACGAGGGTCCGTGGACAGCTTGAAGATCTCGTAGCGATGAGGCTGCAAGGCAAAAGCACGCCAAATCCGACTGATCGCGCTTTGGCTCAACCCAGAGGCCTTTGCCATAGAACGGGTGCTCCAGTGGGTCGCATCTAAGGGGGCAAATTCGAAGGTCAAGGTGGTCACCCGTTCAACGTCCTTGTCGCTATTGGTTCTAGGAGCGCCGGGTCCAGGTTTATCCAGCAACCCGTCAAGTCGGTTCACAACAAACCGAGTTCGCCGTTTGCCAACCATCTGGCGGGTTACATGAAAAGTGCTGGCGACGTCACCGTTGGACCTGCCCGATGCCCACACGAGTACGATCCGTGCTCTACGAGCCACAGCTTGGGCTGTCTTCGGTCCGCGCGCCCATCGCCGCAGTGTGTCCCGGTCTTCATCAGCCAAGGTCAGGGGAACAAGTGGGTGATAAGAACTCCTTTTTTCGGGCACAGACTTTACGAGATTTCGGCTTGTGGGTCAAGGGCAGGCTCATCTCACCACGTTGTGGGCGTCTGGGTTGCGCCGGCATGGGTCAATCGAAGGC
>JAFGPH010000096.1 GCA_016926135.1 Deltaproteobacteria bacterium | reverse complement strand
GTGGCGTCCAGCATAGAATCTTCCACGTCAACGGTGACCACATTCTTATTCATCCAATTCTCCACCAACATGGTCTCCCCTCCTTTTTCTCTACAGGTTCATGCTGTCGTGACTGCGTTTCCGAAGGAATGCACCCATGGACCATGGTCCTCATCTCATCAAGGCACTCAGAGCCCGCGTTGTGTTTGATGTATGGAAACTCGGGAATGCACGGTGCAGGACGACCCGATCACGGTTCAGAACGGATCAATGGGAGGAGGATACTATCCCTTGCGCCCGGTGTCAACAACAAGTCTCCGGGGAAAGGTCCAGGGCACAGGGTGTATACATGCCGGGACGGGGCCAGTCCTTTTTCTTTCCAATTTTTCCCTTGTGCCGTGTACCCTGCACCTTGCGCCGTTTCTCACTGTCCCAGACTCCTCATGATCGACTCGAAGCTGCCCATCCCCTCTCCCAGGGCGCCGGAGGCGATCCAGTATATGGATGCGGCCAGCAAGGCCGTGGCAGGCAGGGTGACCAGCCAGGCCAGGAGCATGTCCCGGAAGGCCATCCAATGCACATTCCGGGCTCGCTTTCCTGCGCCCACTCCGATCACGCTTGACTTGATGACTTCCACGGCGCTTACGGGACTTCCGCAGATGCTGGAAACCAACATAATCGAGCCTGACACCGCCTGAGAGAGGAAGGCGTGACTCGGCGTGATCCTGAAGATACGGTTCCCCAGGACCCGCACAATGTTCCAGCCGCCCACATAGACACCGAGGGCAAGACATCCGCCGCACCCGAGAAACACCCACCAGGGGATCTCGAAGACCCTGAGGGATCCCGAAAGGACCAGGGCCATGGTGGTCAGGGCCATGGCCTTCTGGGCATTGTTGGTACCGTGGCTCGCCCCGATGAGGAAGAGGCTGAGCCACTGGCTCCGCCTGAAGAGACTCTCCCCTCCTCCCGCCCCATCACCCCGGGGGGTGGGAAAGACGCTCGTGGCGAGACGACCGCCCAGCGCCCCTGCAAGGGGGGCCGCCAGGAGGATGATACCCAGCTTGAGGAGCAGAGACCAATTGATCATGTCGAGGCCCATGGCGGCCATCGCCGCGCCCATCAGCCCCCCCATAAGGCAGTGGGACGAACTGGGCGGCATACCCACCCACCAGGTCATGACACTCCAGGTGATCGTGCCCCCGAGCACGGAGAAGAGGACCAGGGAGGAAGCCAGCCGCCTTGCAGGGTGAAAGAAGAGGGGATCCAGGAGTTCACTTCCGATGGCGTGGGCCACCGCCGACCCGAACAGCAGCGCGCCCGCCAGTTCCGCCATGGAGACAAAGAGCAGGGCTTTTCGGGGCTCTATAGAACGGGAGAGGATCGTTGTGGCCACCACATTGCTCCCGTCGTGGTATCCATTGATAAAACCGAAAAGCAACGAGAGCGTAATCAGGAGCGGAAAAAGCAGATGTTCCAATGAGCGCCGCCTCTCACATCAGACCCTTCCCCGACCCTTCCCTTCTCTGCGAATCGGAAGACAGGCCTCTCCCGCCCTTCGGGCGGGGATGGGGATGGAGGTGAAGCGTAACAACCCTGCCCACTCAGGACGACAGAATGAATGTTGAACCCACGCTGTTGAGCACAAAAGCGGAGGCAAATGCCTCGTGAAAACGATGGATGGCGTTCCAACCCGTGCAGTGCATGGGCACCACCACCTTGGGTTCCATCGCCTTCAAGGCATCAATCGTATCGCCGATGATCGGCTCAAAAAGCGGGCCAGAGAGATGAAATCCCCCCAGGACCGCATGGACGCTCTGGGCCCCGGTCATCTTTTTCCCGTAGAGCACCGTATTGACAATTCCCGCGTGACTGCACCCGCCAATCACGACCAGACCTCGGCCCTTCAAATGAACGAACAGGGCCTGATCATCCAGAATCGGGTCTTTTTCCAGTTTCCCCTTCTTTTCCACCACCGCGTGGGGCATTCCCTTTTCAAAGGAAGTGGTTCGCTCCACCTCTCCGCTCACCATGATCATGTCCTCGCAGATCAGGGTAGGTCCGGCAGTCTCCACGATTTGTCCGCCCCGCTTCTCAATCTCCCCTCGGTCCAGCATATTGGGGAAGCGATCCTTCTCCCCGTCCTTTCGCATCACGTAACGGGGCGACGTGAAGGCATAGGGGTGGACCAGGACGGGCATGGGTGCGGGCATCCTTTCCAGCAAGATGTTCAGGGATCCCAGGTGGTCCATGTGACCGTGGCTGAGCACAACGGCCTCGACCCCTTTCAGGTCCAACCCCAGGTGTTCAATATTGTGGGGGACACCCACGGCGCTGTAACCGGTATCCAGCAGAACGGTGTGCCTCCTGCTCCCCTCAGAGACGGTCACCAGCAGTGAAAGACCATGTTCCCCGACAAGGGTGTCGCTGAAGATCTCTCCGCCGCCGGAATGGGCCGGCCGACGAACCACCTCCGTATTGCCAAGGAGCACATCCACATAGTTGTCCATGAGCGTCAGCACCTCAACGCGGTCGACTTCCTTTAGCATCATCGTATCCCCGTTCTTGCAACAGTGGACAATTGCACAATTGGTTTTTCATGAAATAGGCAGTAGGCCCTATGCAGTAAGCAGTCAACTCCCGGTCCTTCTCTTTTCTGCATACTGCTTACTCCTTACTGCCTACTGATTCTTGGCAATTCTTCAGCTCCTCCCACACCCATTCTGTCTGTCTCCTTGTCTCTTCCAGCGTTCCCTCGTTGTGAATCACGAAGTCCGCACAGCCCAACTTCTCATCAATGGGCCATTGGGCATGGAGAATCCTCTCCGCCGCCTCCCGGCCGATGCCGTCCCGCGCCACAAGTCGCTCGATCTGGATCACCCGAGGAATGTAGACCACGAGAACCTTATGAACCAGATGCCGCAGGTTCGCCTCGAAAAGCAGCGGGATGATCGCCTGGATGATCGCATGAGGGTCGCCGCGCGTGATCTCGCCGACCCGATCGAGAAAGGCCTCCACAACACGAGGATGGGTTATTTCCTCCAGGATCTTCCTCTTCCTCCCATCCCGGAACACGATCCCCGCCAGCCTTTTGCGGTCGAGCGCCCCCCCCCCCTGGAGAACCCCTTCTCCGAAAAACGCGACAATTTCTTTAAAGGCGGGCCTTCCCGGCGCTACGATCTGCCTGGCAATCAGATCGAAATCCACCGCATGCGCGCCCGAATCCTCAAGCATTCGGGCGACCGTGCTTTTTCCACTGGCGATGCCTCCCGTCACCCCCAGGATCAAATGATCGCCCCTGATCTCCTTCCCTCGCTCTTCCATGACAACGTCAACCGCGATCCCAGTTCCCGGGATTCATAATGCCGTTAGGATCGAGGAGTCCCTTGATCTTTTCAATGAGAGCTATCGTGTGGGGATCCATTCGCTCCATGGCAAGCCTTTGCGCGCCCACTTCTCCTTTCCAAACGATCCCTCCCAGGTCATAGGTCAACCGGTTGGATTCTTCAAGGGCCTTTCTCGTCTTCTCCACCTCCGCACCGTCCGCCCGGTTGAAAGAATAATTGAATCCGAACATGATGCTGTTCCCCATGAGCACCTGATGAACGTAAGAGCACATCATGCCGTGCCTGCGGAAGATCTCCATGCCTTTCCGCCATGCCTCAGGAATCTTGCTGATGGGAAGGATGGCGCCGGTGTACTCAAACCCCCCGCCCTTCCTGAAATCCGCAGCCAGCGCGGCCAGGGGCGGGACGTCCAGGAATCTTTTCTCGAGGGCCGGGGGAAGGTCCTCGACAAACTCCACCCTTCCTCCCCCTTTGAATTCCCTGAACAATCGCCGGTAAGCGGCCTTCTTCAGATCGAGATCTTCCCTGCAATGACCCGAAAGGATGAAAACGTAGAAGATGTGATTCAGCCAGTCCGGTTTTTCCTGGCTGATGATGAAGAAGTCCTCCAGCAGATCCAGGTAGGTGGCTTCAAAGATGGCCTCCGTCATGAGCTCAACGTCATCGCTCTTGAAGGCAATCACTTCCCGGTAGGCGGGTTTGGGGTAAAGCTTCATGGAAAGCTTGGTGACCACCCCGGTTGTGCCCAACCACCCGATGAAGAGGCCCGCCAGATCCGGAAGCGGGCCTCTCGTGAACCAGGAGGGCCCCAGAGAGCGCGAGCCTATCTTGCAGATCTCTCCCGTAGGAAGCACCACCTCCATACCGCTGACCATGTCTGAATTGAGCCCGTACCTCGGCGAGATGTGGCCATGGCCCTGAATCAGGGCATTTCCCACGACCGTAGCCGTCGGGGGGGCCTCCGGCGTTGAGTGCTGCAGCCGGGGGTGATGCCTCTGCAAGTAGGACCGGAGAGCCCCTTGAGACACGCCCGCCTCGATCAGGGCGTAGCGATTGATCTCATCCACCTCAAGGATCCTGTCCATCCTTTTCATATCCAGGACAATGCCGCCCCTGTTGGGCACTACGAGGGCCGAAAGCGTGAAACCTCCGCCCAGGGGCGTGATCGGAATCTTCCATTCATTGGCAAGGAGAAGGATGCTCCGGACTTCCTCCACCGTCTCCGGCATGACCACGTAGTCCGCATGCCGGGGCGGCTGGGCCCCTGAATCCCGCGAATAGAGAAAAAGCTCCTCCGGGCTGTTGGATACCCTCTCCTCTCCCACAATGCGGATGAGTCCGCTCAGAATGTCCATGGCACCTGCCTCTTTTGAGGAAATGGTAATACCCTCGGGTTCCTTCTCGCCGGCTCCTGAAGACACGATCAGGCCTATGTCAGGTCTCTCGCCCTCCATCCAGGGGCGTCTCTCTGGGCTTCACCTTGTTTTCTATGCCCCTGCCGTCTCAATGTCAATCCTCAATGGAACCCCACGCACCTTGACACACAAAGCCTGCGTGAGCTATCGTGGCTGCGGTTTCTCAGCCTGAAGGCATGGGGAGAAAACAGATTTTTACAACCCAATGCGGAGAGCATATGTTTCATCTACATTTTGATGCCCGGATCTGCAAGACCTGCCCGACCGGTGACTGTCTCGTCAAGTGCCAGTACCTGCGGGTCGACAGGGAAAAGGCCAGGGAGGAGATGCTCCGGATCAGCGAGGGAAAGGACTCCTTCATCTTGCAGGATTGCGTCACCTGCTATGCCTGCGAGGAGTACTGCAGCAGAGGGAATCACCCCTTTTACCTGATCACCGAGAAGCGGCAGGAAAAAGGCATTCTCGTGGCCCCTAGGGCGATCACCCGCCAATGGATCAACATCGGAGAACCCCAGGGGAAACACAGAGTGGGCGAAGTCAGGGACAAGGTCCTGTCCTTCGGCTTCATGCCCGAATACTTGAAGTCGGTAAGGGGAAGACTCTTCGAAGACCTCTTGCCCTCTTACGTATTCGGGCAGGAGTTCTTCTGCAACGTGGTCTACATTCACTTCGCCAACACGGCGATCATTAAGGAGAGGCTGCCCCGGGTCATCGATCGTTTCAAGGGCCTGGGGGTGCGTGAAGTGGTGTTCATGCATGATGAGTGTTACGGCGCCTTCGCCTCCCTTGCCCCGGCTTACGGCATGGAGGTCCCCTTCAGACCTATCCATTACTTCGAGTACCTGTTTCAGCGACTCCAGGAACTGCGGGACAGGATTCGGCCCCTGAACATCAAGGCGGCTTACCAGCGACCTTGCTCCGCGAGGCTCTGCCCGGACAAACATCCCTTTGTCCGCGAGATCATGAATCTCATTGGCGTGGAGCTGGTTGAAAGGGAATATCAGGATGAAAACGCCCTGTGTTGCGGCGGCATTTTCAGTTTGTGTTTCGGTTACGACCTTGCCCATGACGTGCAGGCGAGGAATCTGGCAGATATGGTAAAGCATGGTGCGCAATATTGTGTCTTCAACTGCCCCGCTTGCCAGAACACCCTTGGAACCGAGGTTGCCAGGAAGGGCATCAAGCCCATCCACATGATTGACCTATGCCGGATGGCGATCGGTGAAGATCCTCAAACGGAGGGATGACCTCATGAATCACGTCCTGCAAGCCCTGGTGGATGCGGTCGGGAAGGAGCACGTTTCCAATCAACCGGAGGAGATGTATTTCTACGCCCGGGATCCCGGCCTCATGCCCTCCCATCAACCGGATTATGTGGTCGTGCCCAAGAACGTTGAAGAGGTCCGGGCCGTCGTGAGGCTGGCTCACCGGGAAAAAATACCGATCGTCCCCATGGGCGCCGGCATGGCCTTAACCGGCCTGATCATTCCCCTCAAAGGGGGAATCGTCCTGGACATGAAAAGGATGAACAGGATCCTGGAGGTCAATGAAAGGGCCCGCTATGCCCTCGTTGAAGGAGGGACGTCTCAGGGTTTCCTCAAGGCCTATCTCGAAGAACATCACCCCAGATTGCGCCACAGCATTCCTGATTCTCCCGCTACGGCAACCATCGCCGCCAACGTAATGATCCACGGCCAGGGAAGGCTCACCCAGCAGTACGGCTTCAATTCGGACATGGTTTCAGGATTGGAAGTGGTCTTGGCATCCGGAGAGATCTGCAGAATCGGCTCCTGCGCGGTTTCTCCGGATTGGTTCTCCAAGGGAGCGCCTCTCCCCGATCTCTCCGGACTGTTTCTCGGATGGTTCGGCGCAACCGGCATTCTCACAAAGGTCGCCGTGAAGCTCTATCCCAGGAAAAAAATGAGGGATGTGGAGATCTTTCTAACCGACAAGGAAGACCTTATCCCTGCCATGGTCTATGAACTGACCCATACGGAGATGGCGGAAGATATCAATGTCTTTGCCCAACCCAAGCCCCTCATCTTCAGAGGCAACCATCATATCGCGCTCTTTTTCACCGGGGATACGGATGAGGAACTGGAGTTCAAGAGAAAGCTCATCTGGCATGCCCTCGATCCTTTTATCAAAAGCAAAGACGGCGGATTCATGGGTCTCCCTCCGGTGATGAAGCCGACCCTCCTCGACATGCCGCAGAGGAGCGTCAGCCGATTCGCGGACGTGAAAAGGGGAGGCGGTTTTGAATACTCCGGGCCCATCATTCTCATCGACAAATACCCGGATTGCTCGCGGAAGATTGTGGAACTGGCCGCCAAGTACGATCTGGGCTATTCGGGGATGGCCCGGATTATCGGCAGGGGGCACTCCATGATGTACGGCTTTGCCTTCACGTTTAATCGCGCAGACCCTGACATGATGGCGCGAACCAGGAATGCCCTGCATGAGGTCAGCGAGTTTGCCCTGGCCCTTGGAGGTGTGTTCTGGAAACCCACGGTCGAGGAACAGAAAATGGCCCTTGAGAAAATGGACCCCCATACCCGCGCCCTGATGAAGATGATCAAGGAAAATCTGGATCCCCTCGGCATTATGAACCCTGGAAACTGGGAGGTCGCCTAGATGAAATACGAAGAGGTTGTTCACAGGTGCTTCCGATGCGGTTACTGCAAGTTCACGGAAGACTATCACGATTTCAATTGCCCGACCTACCGCAAATTCCGGTTTGAAACCTACTCCCCCGGGGGCAGAATGTGGCTCATCCGGGCCTGGCTCAACAACGAGATCAAAACGAGCGAACGCCTTCAGCAGATACTCTTCTCCTGCGCGACCTGCGCCAACTGCGTTGAGCACTGTGTCTTTACCTTCAAGGATGACCTGATCAACATTTTCATTGCTGCCAGAGAAAAGCTCGTCAACGAGCAGATCATTCCTCCCACGGTCAGGGATTATTTCAAGAACATTACCGTCAGCGGCAACCCCTATAAGGAACCTGCAGCTGAAAGAGGGAAATGGGCGGAGGGCACCTCCATCAAACCTTTTGACGGTCAGGAGTATCTCTTCTATGTGGGTTGCGTGGGCGCCTACGATGAAAGGGCAAAAAGAATCGCCCGATCGGTAGGGAACCTGTTTCTCAAATCAGGCCTTTCTTTCGGCATCCTCGGGGAAAAGGAACACTGTGATGGAAACGAGGTGAAAGCCCTGGGGGAATCAGGCCTCTTTCAATACCTGGCGGAGCGGAACGTGGCCCAGTTCAAGGAAATCGGCGCAAAAAGAATCGTCACCCTCGACCCCCACGCCTTTAACGCATTCAAAAAGGACTACAAGGAGCTTGGCGCAACCTTTGAGGTGTACCATTACTCCCAGATCCTCGCCCCCCTGATCCAGTCCGGGATAATCCCCCTGGCATCGACCAAGGCCCGCGTCACCTTCCATGACCCCTGCTACCTGGGTAGGCACAACGGCATCTATGAGGCACCGCGGCAGATTCTGGAATCGATTCCCGGCATCGAGATCATCGAAATGCGACAGAACAGGGCGAATGCCCTGTGCTGCGGCGGCGGGGGCGGCAATTTCTTCACCGATATTCTGGGCGGAGGCGAGGACAGCCCGAGTCGCATCCGCGTTCGGCAGGCCCTTGAGACAGGGGCGCAAGTCATCGCCGTCTCGTGTCCCCAGTGCGCCAGGATGCTCGACGATGCCCTGAAGGCGGAGGAGCTGACCGAGCGGTTGGAGGTTCTGGATGCCTCGGAGATCGTGAATCGAGCCCTAGCATGATCAGCAGCGCATGCCCCGCCTCTTGGGGCCGAGGTGATCCTTTTCCACTTTGTAGGCCATCTCCACCCACTCGCAGAGGAGCGGCCTTGTATCCCTGGGATCGATAATGTCCTCGATGCCGAAATGCTCGGCAGTTCGGAAGGGTGAGGCCACGGTCCGGTATTTCCTGTGCAATGACTTCAGCAAGGCGTCAGGGTTTTCCGACGATTCGATCTCTGCCCGGTGAGCGGCGTACACCCCGCCCTCAATCGGGATATTCCCCCACAGGGCCGACGGCCAAGCGTATTGCCAGCTCAGGCGGAGCGCGGTCTTTTGTGCCGCACCGGCCACCCCAAAACACCTCCTGAGATAAAGCACCGCCACAGGAACGGTGGCCTGGGCCATGGCAAACCCGGCCCTGACCCCCTTGCGGATAAGGCCGTGTTCCTCGCTCTTCCGGCCGATCATGAAGCCCGGTTGATCGGAGAAATTCACGATCGGCAGGTGGAAGGTATCGCACAGATCGATAAAACGCATGTACTTCTCCGCCACATCGTAATTGAAGGCCCCCCCATAGAATTGCGGGTCATTGGCCAGAATGCCCACAGGGTATCCATTCAACCGGGCCAGGGCCGTAATCTGTGAGCGTCCCTGGAACTTGCCGATTTCAAAAATCGAATCCCGGTCGAGGACATGGCGGAGGATTCTTCTCATGTCATAAGGTGTCTTCCGCTCCCTGGGTACGATGGAAAGGAGTTCCTCCTCTCGCCGGTCCGGGAGGTCTCCCCGAAGCTGCTCCCGCTGAGGCATTTCCCAGACATTGGAGGGCAGATAGGAGAGGAACGTTTTGACCTGCATCAGGGCGTCCTCCTCGTCTTCCGCTTCGTTATCCACGACCCCGGACATGCGGGCATGAATGCGGTACCCTCCCAGTTCCTCCTTGGTCCAGGTTTCGCCTGTGGCGGCCTTGACCAGGGGCGGGCCTCCTACGAAGACCTGGGCCTTCTCTCTGACCATGACGGAGAAATGGCTCCTCACCATGAAGAGGGCGCCCAGGCCGGCTATGGCGCCGAACCCTGCCGACGCGACCGGGACCTCTGAGAGGGCTTCCACCTCATGCTGGGTCCCTTCATCGTTTCCTGAGGGCAGTTCCGTGTATCCCAACTCCAGGATCTCGCGGATCGATCCTCCTGCGCC
>JAFGPH010000095.1 GCA_016926135.1 Deltaproteobacteria bacterium | reverse complement strand
TTGAGGCTCGCCTGTTCGATGACCATGGCCATCTGGGTTCCAATGGCCTTGAGGAGTTCGAGGTCATTCTGGTCAAACTGATTGTCCAGCCTGACGCTCTCCAGTTGGATCACACCGATGATCTTGTCTTTTTTCCAGAGGGGGACGCACATGGCAGACCTGATTTGCTGGATGAAGAGGCTCTTCGCGTGATCCAGCCGGGAATCGGCCATGGCGTTGGAGGTCAATAAGGCCACTTTGTCTTTGATCACCCTCTGGATGATGGTCCTGCTCGCCTTCAGGCTCTTACGGTCCTGGCCCCGATCGTGCTTGGATTTGACCACAACAGGGATCAACTCATCCGTTTTTTCGTCGGCGGTCAGGATCAGGTAACCGTAATCCGCGTCGACGACCATGAAGATGAGATCCATGATCTTTTTCAACAGATCATGGAAATCGGGAATGGAATTAAGCTGCCGGCTGATCTCGTAAAGCACAAAGAGGACTTTGTTGCTTCTCTCCAGGTCAGTGAGTTCTGCCCTGATGCGGTAAGGTGGAGGCCCCTCTCCCGGGGGGGAAGACGGTTCGGTGCGTCGTGGCTTTATGGGTGACTCCAGGGCGGCGAGCAAAGACTGGGAATCCATTTGGACCGGTTCTTCCGGACTGCTCTCCACGACCCGCTGACGGCCTTTTTCAAAGTCCGTCTCTGTCGTGATCACGAGGGAGTCCGAGAGGGAGGGGACGTTTTCTTCCTGAGTCAGGAAGGCCATACGGGCAAGGCCGATCTTCAACTCATCCCCGTGTTGGAGGAGGGTGCTTTGAATCGACTTCTCGTTTACCTTGATCCCGTTGAAGCTGCCCAGATCGGTGAGGAGAAATCCCTCTTTCGTCTTCATGATTCTCGCATGGTAGCGGGAGACCGTGTGATCGGAGAGGACGATGTCGTTGTCCTTGTTGCGACCGATCGTGATTTCATTCTTGAAAAGGGAATAGTCGCGGACCCTGCCGTTGCTGGCCGTGACGCGGATCACAGGGTTATGCATGTTGCTTGATTTCTGCATCACTCCAAGGACACGAGGACAACCGTGATATTGTCGGAGCCCCCTGCAAGGTTGGCCTGGAGGACCAGGGAAAGCCCGATTTTGTAAAGGGATCTGTCCCCGATCGATTCGATGATGGAGAGGATCTTCCCATCGTCCAGCATCTGATACAGGCCGTCGGTACAGAACAGGAGAAGATCCTTCGGCATGAGGTCCACCAGGGAAACATCCACCCTGACCTTTTCATAAATTCCCAGCGCCCTGGTCAGAATGTGTTTTTGGGAGTCCTTCATGGCCTGTTCCCGGGTCATCTCTCCCTTCCGGACTCGCTCTCCGACCAGGGAGTGATCCCGGGTCATCTGCTGCATCTGTCGGTTCCGGATTCTGTACAGGCGGCTGTCCCCCACATTGGCCACGGCAAGATGGTCCCCTTCCAGCAGAGCGCCCACAAGGGTCGTCCCCATCCCTTGCATCTCGGGAACTTTCCCAGCGGTATCCAGAATCTGGCGATTGGCGAAGGTGATCGCGGCGAGGAGGCGATGCTGCTCTAAGGTGAGATCCTTTCTTTGCTTCTTGGGCCACTGTGGCCCTTGGGCCCTGGAGCGAACGACAAATTCTTCAACGTGATGGACGGCCAGTTGACTGGCCGTCTCGCCAGAGGCCTGACCACCCATCCCGTCAGCGACCAGGAAGAGTCTCTCCCCGGAGTTACAGAGGTGGCTGTCCTCGTTGTTGCTCCGCAAACGGCCCACATCAGAGAATCCGAAACACTTGAACTCCATTAGGTGTTCACCACAGCCAGTTGCCGTTTTTGTCCCAGCGACTGTTGATCTGGATTCCCAGGTTGGCGATAAGGTGGTGAAACAGAAAGTGCCGGTTGCCTCGGAAGTACCCGAGGTCCGCGTCGTGTTGGTGGGGTCTGAAACCCTGTGCCTCCGCTTCGGCCAGGGTCATCGTCTTTGCGGTTTTTCCGGCGAGGCAGATGTGATCAAAATGGATGGAGTGATACAGTTTGTCTTCCAGGGTGACAACGACGATCGCGTTGCCGGGCATGGTTTCGTCCACGGTGATGTAAATGCTCAGGAAGAAGCCGATGACCACCAGGCTGATCAGTATGACCAAAGCGATTTTGGAGGACTTCCCCATGGGAAAAGGTTCCGTTCTGATTCCCTGCTCATCGGTATAAGATCTTATTCAACAATGATGCATTACCCTTTTTTGAGAACAAAGTCAATGAAATAGGGAGGCATATTCCGGAGAAAGACTATACGAGGTGCCATCAGTTCTTCTTCTTGTCCTCCACCTTCGGCACGGGGATCTTGAAGAACTGAATATCTTCTTCCCTGAGCGTCTTCTCCTCTTCAGGGGTGGCCGACCCACGAATACTCCTCTTGTCCGTGACACCGTAATGCATCTTCAGGGCCTCTTTGGTAAAGTCAGTGCCCACGTCTTCGAAGGTACGCTGGATGTAATCGACGATCGCGCCGGCCAGTTTTGGATAGTCGATCTGACCGGGGCCCTTTTCCCCGTCCCCCGGGTCTCGGGAGGAAGTTTTCATGACTGCGGGAGTGGAGAGGATTCTCCTGGTCCGGGTATCGTTGCAGTAAGGGCAGGAAACCAGGTTCCGTGCGCTTTGCTCTTCAAAGGATTGCAGATTGTTGAACCACCCTTCGAATTGATGTCCGTTGGAACACTCCAGGTCAAAAGTGATCATTCTCTATTTCTCCGCATACAGGACGGCCAGAATCTTCGTGGTTTCCGGGCCGTGACATTTGACCAAATGGGGAACATTCGAATCGTAGTAGATGGAATCCCCCGGTCCAAGCACATGGATTTCCTCACCCAGACGCACCTCCATTTCCCCCCGGAGGACAAAGATGAATTCCTGGCCGTCGTGGGTCGATCTCTCGTGCTCGGTGGGGGCGGGCTCAAGGGTGACCAGGAAGGGCTCCATATGCCGGTCTTTTTTGTAGGGGGCCAAGGATTCGAATTCATAGCCGTAGTACTTCCCTTTGGAGGAGTCATACCTGGACACCACCTTGCGGTCATGATGGCGCACAATGGTGAAAGGCCTCTGCTCCTCGCCGGATATGAAGTACCCCATCTTCATATCCAGGGCCTTGGCCAATCGGATGATCACACCCAGCGGGGGAGCCAGCGTGCATTCTTCGATACGGGAAAGGGTCGCGACGTCCAGGTCCGTTCTCCGGGAGACGTCCTCGAGGGTCAGGCCTCGGGCCTCTCTGACCTTTCGGACCCGCTCACCCACCTGAACGGCGAGATCTTCCCCGGGGCTTCCCTCCACAATGCTTTCAAGAAAGGCATTTTCCTCTTTGCCGCTGGTAAAACGGCCCACATCAGCCAGGAAATCGTCGTAACTATCCCTGATTTCCTTTTGGTCTTTTTCATCCCTTTTCATTTTTCAAGAGTCCTCTCTCACCCGTTACGCTTACCATTTCAGAAGCCTTGAGGTCAACTGTTCCTTGACAGGTGAATCAGGTCAAAATATCATGCCGATTCATCGGCTGCAAAGAATTCATGATATTGACCGTTAATATATGATTAACCCCAGGGAGATCAATCCATTTCTGCCCGTTGGGCGATCGTCGTAATAAGAGGGTGAGAGAAGATGCGTGAAGGACAGTATATTGTGGATGATCTGACCATCAGGGATACGTGGAGGATGTTCCTGATCATGGCGGAGTTCGTCGAAGGATTTGAGGTTCTTCCGGACGTATACCCTGCCGTGACGATTTTCGGATCGGCCCGCTCCCTCCCGGGAAGCCCCACGTACCGGGCGGCGGAAAAGGCGGCGCGACTGCTGGTTCAGAACGGGTTCAACGTCATCTCCGGGGGCGGGCCAGGCGTCATGGATGCGGCCAACAAGGGTGCTGCGGAGGCGGGGGGAAAATCCGTGGGCCTCCACATCCACCTGCCCAATGAGCAGGCGGCCAATCCCTATGCCAACGTACGGCTCGATTTCAAGTACTTTTTCATTCGGAAGGTGATGTTCGTAAAGTACGCTGTGGCTTATGTCATCCTGCCGGGTGGCTTCGGCACCCTGGATGAGGTGTTCGAAGCCATCACGCTGATTCAGACAAAGCGGATCAAATCCTTTCCGGTGGTCCTGATCAACTCCGATTACTGGGGGGGGCTGTTGGACTGGATTAAGGGGACGCTGGTCAAGGAGAAGTCCATCTCCAAGTCCGACCTCGATATCTTCACCCTCGTGGATACACCCGAGGAGGCGGTCGGCGTCATCAAACGGACGGTCGTTGTTTGAGATCCCGGAATGACCCATTAACGTCCCTGAGGGATAGCGCCTCGGACTATGGCATAGAACTATCGACATCTCAGTTGGACCTCTTTCGCCTGTACCTGGACGAGTTGACGCTTTGGAACCGGCGGATGAACCTCACCGGAATCGACCGTGCGGAGAGGGTGGTCACCGAGCTTTTCCTGGATTCCCTGATTCCGGCGCCGCGGATCCCGGATGAGGGTTGTCTTCTCGATGTGGGGTCGGGGGCCGGAGTGCCCGGTTTGCCCCTCAAGATCTTTCATCCACACCTCGACGTACACCTCCTGGAGGCGAGGGCGCGAAGGGTCAGTTTCCTGCGACAGGTGATCCGGCTCCTGGGTCTCACGGGCGTCGGGGTTTTCCGCGGGCGCATCGAGGAGGAACCCGGTGCCCTCCCTTTTGAGCACTACCCCCTGATCACAGCGCGTGCCCTTGCCCCTCTTTCTCGGACCCTGGCGTGGTGCTCGCCCCTGCTTTCTCCGGAGGGTTCTCTGGTCTGCTTCCTGGGGCCGTCTGCCTGCAAGGTCTTGGACGAGAGTCGGGAGGTCATGGACAGGGCAGGGGTGGTTGTTCACGACGTGATCCCCTATACCCTGCCGGGGAGCAAAGGGAAGAGACATACGGTATTCTTCCAGAGAAAGCAATGAACCTGCCCATGCGAGGCCTCATTACTGCCATACGGACCCTCACCGCCATCCCCGTCGGCGGCCGGGATACAGAGCACTTCTCTGATTCCCTTCTCTGGTTTCCTCCGGTCGGAATGCTGCTGGGGACCCTTCTCTGGGCGACGGGATGGGCGTGGAACAGGGCCGTGGGCACCGGATGGCCTGGCGGGGGGGCAATCATCCTGCTAGTGGCGGAGATCCTCCTGACCAGGGCCCTTCACCTGGATGGTCTTGCAGACTGGGCGGATGCCGTCGGGGGATCTCGGGATCGAGAGGGGAGACTCAGGATCATGCGGGATCCGCATCTCGGTTCATTCGGCGTGGTCGCACTCGTGACCGACCTCCTCGCCAAGTGGGTGGTGATGAGATATCTCCTTCTCGGAGGGGGCCTTTCCTGCATCGTGCCCGTCTTCATCGTCTCGCGCGCCATGATGGCCGCACTCATGGTGCGCCTTCCCTACGCCCGTTCCGGGGAAGGTATGGCCAGCCCCTTCCTGGAGGGAATCTCCCGGGGACAGGGGATCGCCATCCCCGTCCTCTCCTTTTGCCTCTGCCTCTTCTTCGGTCCACCGGGAATCGTGCTCTATCTTGCGGGGTGGATCACGGCAGGGCTTCTGGGTCTGTCGTTCAAGAGGACCTTCGGCGGCATCACCGGGGACCTCCTCGGCACCACCAATGAGGTGGTGGAAACGATTCTGCTGTGGCTGTGTGCACTGGGCGGGAACCTCTTGCTCGCCTATAGAGGATGGGGCTGGTTATGGTAGTGGAAGGCTCATCGATTTACCGACACGGCGGATTCCGACCCGGCGACTTCAGAGGTCTGAATATCCCCGAAAGGGCGGTCCTGGATTTCAGTGTGAGCCTGAATCCACTGGGACCTCCATCGCTGATCAGGGAAAAATGGGCCGGCCTTTTCGATGCGATCGAGCACTACCCACCCGTGCATGGAGAGGGCGTGGCCACCTACTATGAAAAGAAATACGCCGTCCCGCCAAGCCATTTCATCGCGGGAAACGGGTCCACCGAAATGATCTATCTGATTCCGAGGGCCTTCGGTCTCAAGCGAGTCCTCGTGGTCGTGCCTTCCTACCACGACTACTCGCGGGCCTCCCTGCTCTGCGGGGCTTCGGTCCGCGCTCTCTGCCTCCGTCAGGAAGAGGGCTCTTTCGGCCTTGATATGGACGGGGTTTTTGAAGGACTGAAGGATGCGGACGCCCTCTGGCTGGGCAATCCCAACAACCCCACGGGAACCCTCCTGCCCAGGGAAACCGTACGGGAAATTTCTCGGAGATTCCCTGAGAAATGGATCATCGTGGATGAGGCCTTCATGCCTTTTGTGGCTGAGGCGAAAGACGTCAGCCTGCTCCGCGCTCCCAGGCCGAAGAACATCCTCGTGGTTCACTCTCTCACAAAGTTCTACGCCCTCGCGGGAATCCGGATAGGAGGTGTAGTGGCGAGCGAAGAGGTCGTTCAGGAACTCAAGAGGTTCAAGGAACCCTGGACGGTGAACGGTGTGGCGGAAAGGATCGCTCCCCTGCTGCTGGAGTGCGGGGATTACGAAGAGAAAACCCTTTCTTTCATCGCGGTGGCGAGGGAGCGACTTCGGGCGAGACTCCGCCAGATTGAAGGCCTGGTTCCCTTTAACGGCCACGCCAACTTCATCCTGTCTCGATGGTCGAAGGCAAAAGGCCTGGACGACCTCCTCGGGTATCTGCTCTCCCAGGGGATATACGTGAGGGATTGCAGAAACTTTCCCGGCCTTGGAGAGAGATGGTTTCGGGTGGCCGTGAGAACGGATGAGGAGAACGATTTCCTGGTCTCCGCCATGGCCTCTTTCTCGACCCAGCATGATGCCTGATCCGGGATTTGCGATCTTTGCCGCCTATCTTTTGGACCTCTCGATCGGTGATCCCCGTTACAGTGCGCACCCCGTAAGAATGATCGGACGATTCATCACTCACGCCGAAAGGATCATCCGAAGCGCGGGTGCCGGGGGAAGAGGGGGTGGGGGGATTCTCGTCCTGGCCACCGCAGGGGTTTCGCTTCTCGGTTATTTCGGCCTTGTGCGGCTCGTTACCTGGATTCACCCCTGTGTTCTGGCGCTTTTCCAGGTTTTCATCGTTTACTCCTGCCTGGCCCTGGGAGACCTGCTCGACCACATTCGACCTGTGATTCAAGCCCTTGAAGCAGGAGAGTTGAATCGGGCCAGGGAGTACCTTGCCAGAACGGTGGGCCGGGACGTGCGCGTGCTTGACGAACAAGGGGTGGCTCGGGCCGCCATAGAAACCCTTGCCGAAAACTTCGTGGATGGGTTTCTCTCGCCCCTCTTCTGGTTCTTTTCGGGGTGGGCGATATCGAGTTTTCTTGATTTTGGGCGGATGTCCTGGGCCGCAGGCCTGATGCTTCTCTTCAAGGTGGCAAGCACGCTGGATTCGATGGTGGGATACAAGGACGAGCGCTATCTATGTTTCGGATGGGCGGGAGCCAGGCTGGATGATTTGATGAACTTCATTCCGGCCAGGATTTCCATTCTCTTCCTTGCCGTGGGCGCGGGCGTAATCGGTATGAACGGTATCCGGGGACTTCGAGTCGCCCTCAGGGACCGCCTGAAACATGATTCTCCCAATGCGGCCCATGCGGAGAGTTTTACAGCGGGCGCCCTCGGCATACGCCTCGGGGGGCCGACCATGTACCCGGAAGGCGAGAAAAAAAAGCCCTGGCTGGGGGAAGGCAAAGAGGAGGCAGGAACCTTGCACATACGACAGACCCTGAGATTGGTGAGGATCACATCGCTGGTTTCGATACTCACATTTCTGATTCCCTACCTTTCCTTTCTGGTGGCGGAAATCCCTTGAAAACGGGCACTTTTTCTGATGGTCCACGGTGCAAAGAAGGGCCGCATTCTTTCTTGGAAAAAGCCTGTAGATGACCAAATGACCAATGACTAATGAATCTCACCATAGAGTGGTTGAAAAGAGGATTTTCATGAAACCTTGAGATCAATTCGCCAATGAAGATACATATTCTCTTGACTTTTACCTATTTGTGTTATATAAGCGTACCTCAAATCCGCTTTGATTAAAACAACGGGAAAGGAGAGAGTATGGTCACTGCTAAACAAGTTCAGTACAGGATTGGGCAGACAAAGAAGAAGTTAACCAAGCTTAACAAGGAAGTCGCCGCCACGAAGGGCAAGATGAAGGCGCTGGAGGGTCAGCTGAAAAAGGCCAAGGCCGCCGTAAAACCGAAGGCGAAAAAGAAGGCTGCCCCGAAAAAGAAAGCCGCCCCCAAGAAGAAGTAGCTCCGAGTGGTCCTGCAGAGAAGAGAACTCTCAAAGGGGCATGCCCCGAGAGAGAGGGCTCTTCTCTGTGCTTACCTCATTAGTCGGGCGATTTGATGGGGTTGCGCGGATAAGCTTCAAAGCCCCACCCTCTCAGTTGCCCGATCATTCTCTCCCTGTGGCTGCCGGGCCAGTAGTAGCGTCTGCAGGAAGGGCAGAAGGAGATCTCCTTTTCCTTTTCGTGGAAGACGTGGTCGGGTACATTCTCCCGGGCTTCCGAGGGTACTGCCTTTTCCAGGATCTCATTGCACATCAGGCATCGGGTGAACCATCCCATTGAATCGCCGGGGTGAAGAAGCCCTGCTTCCCTGACCTGAAGAAGCTGCTCATGGACGCGATCCGAAAGGATCAGCAATGAGCCGGGATACCTGCTGACCGTCTTTCTGTGTCTGGAGAGAAGCCCTCGACCTTCAGAAATGAGTTCTCCAAGGACCTGCTCTCGATAATGGCTCTGATAGTGGGTGTCATAACCCATCACACGGAGCCATCTTGCCAGACTTCCCAACATGGCATCGGCCAGAAACTTTCTCGCGGGCATATCCATTGACGCCCCCCGGCTATTATTATAAAAGCATCAAAATCCGAGATTCTCAAGCAAGAAGGATATCGACAGGGAGGCGAGACGACCTCCTCGGACCGGACGAGGAAGGGCAAAGGTAGGGCAAGCATGGAAAGAATCGTTATCGAGGGGGGCTCTGCCTCCCTGAAAGGGACGGTGAAGATCAGCGGGGCCAAGAACGCAGCCCTCCCCGCCATTGCGGCCTGTCTCCTGACGGGAGGATGGCATCATCTGCACCGGATTCCACAACTCCGGGACATCCGCACCATCAAGGTGATCATGTCCCAGATGGGTGTGGACTTTGAGGAGGAGGGGGGGGCGCTTCTGGTCAACACGGACCACCTGAGAGAACACGTGGCCCCTTACGA
>JAFGPH010000547.1 GCA_016926135.1 Deltaproteobacteria bacterium | reverse complement strand
GGCACCTATCCGGCCCAACTCATGTACCTGTCGCTTGCCGACATAGTCTGCGAACGCATTACCGCCGCCATAACACGGGCACTTGTGGGCGAGCGGCCCATCAAGGCCGTACTCGATTCTTACAACCCCACCGGTTCGACCGTCTATGTGAACTTCAACACCTCAAAAAAAGGCCGCTGGGAGACCGATGCCCGCCGTTGTCACATCAACTGGGTCATTCTCGACAGCGACTGGGAGGCCGAATTCTGCCGCGTGGCCGAGTCGCATCCGCGGGTGAAGGCTTACGTCAAGAACCACAACCTCGGCCTGGAAGCGCCTTACCGGTACGGCTCAGAAACGCGCAGGTATATCCCGGATTTCATCGTAGTTGTGGACGATGGGCATGGGGACAAAGATCTGCTGAACCTGATCGTCGAGATCAAGGGTTTCCGCCGTGAGGATGCCAAGGAGAAGAAGGCCGCCATGGAAACCTATTGGACGCCCGGCGTCAACAACCTGGGCGTATATGGCCGTTGGGCCTTTGCGGAGTTTACCGAAGTGTACCAGATCGAGAGCGATTTCGCTGCCAGGGTAGACGCCGAATTCAACAAGATGATCATGCAATTCACGGGTGAACAGTAAGGATCTTAATGAACACCAACCTCTTGAGTGTCTTCGTCAGCAGTGTTCAGAAAGAAATGGCAGAAGATCGCCGTTCGGTGAAGGCGTTCATCGAAGGCGACCCCTTGCTGCGCCGCTTTTTCACGGTCTTTCTGTTCGAAGACCTGCCTGCCGGCGACCGACGGGCAGATGCCGTCTATCTTGGCGAAGTGGAGCGCTGCTCGGTTTATGTTGGACTGTTCGGCAACGACTATGGATTCGAAGACGCCGAGGGCTTGTCCCCAACAGAACGGGAGTTTGATCGTGCCACGGTTCAGGGAATACCTCGCCTGGTCTTTGTTAGAGGCAAAGCCGATAAGCAGCGGCACCCCAAAATGAAGGCCCTCATTCGTAAGGCCGGAAACCAGCTCATTCGCCGACGATACAACAGCAAGGAAGAACTGAAGGACTCGCTCTATGCAAGCCTGGTGGACCACCTCGAATCGTGCGGCATTATTCAGTGCAGCCCTTTCGAGGAGCGGCCCTGTAAGGAGGCAACTCTCGATGACCTGGATAGGAAGGCAGCGACAAATTTCGTGAGCCTTGCCCGCTCTGAACGTCAGTTTCCCTTACCGGTAAAGTCGCCTCTTGTCACTGTCCTCACCCACCTGCACCTGCTTTGTGAAGGGCAGCCTACCAACGCCTCGCTGCTGTTGTTTGGACGTGATCCCCAGCGTTTTCTGCCCAGCGCCGAGGTGCGGTGCATGCACTTTCACGGCACGGAAATTCAGAGGCCCGTACCCTTCTACCGCATTTTCAAGGGCAACGTTTTCGAACAAGTGGACATGGCCGTGGATTTCGTCATGTCCAAACTCAATCGAAGCGTTGGTACTCGCGCTGAGACCATCCAGGCTCCGGTCCGCTATGAAATCCCGCCCGAGGTGATTCGCGAGGCCATTGTGAATGCCGTTGCCCATCGGGACTACACCTCGGCCGGAGCTGTGCAGGTCTCCGTCTTCGCAGATCGCGTGGAGGTATGGAATCCGGGAACACTTCCCGCGCCGCTGACAACGGAGAGCCTGCGTCAGCCTCACGGCTCCATCCCTCGAAACCACCGACTTTGTGAAGCGCTTTTTCTTGCCCGCTACATCGAAAAATACGGCACCGGCACACTGATGATGATCCGGGAAACCGCGGCCCACAGTCTACCCGAACCCGACTTCGCTCAGCGCGGCGGGGAATTCACTATTGCCCTCTGGCGGGATTGGCTGACAGACGAAGTCCTGGCAAGACTTGGGCTGAATGATAGGCAGATTAGAGCGTTGGCCCAAGTGAAAAAGACCGGGCGAATTGCCAACCAAGAATATCAAGAAGTTACCGGGGTATCGCGAGCTACTGCGAATCGAGACCTCGATTCTCTTTCAGCTAAAGGAATCCTGGAAAAGGTTGGAACTACAGGCAAAAGCACTCACTATGTGCTTGCAAAGAAACGTCTCGCAAAGGCCTCAATGGACTCATGAACGTAAACGCCTCACAAACGCCTCAAACGCCTCATAGAACTCGGCTAAGGGATCACAAAGACGAAAAAGGGGCCACAAAGGGGCCAATGGGGCCATAAGGCTTCTGATGGAAACGGATCAGGTGTGGACACAGCGCGGCATGCATTTCAAAGGACTCACAAACGCCTCAAACGCCTCACGAAGGGGCAGCAAGGGGGCAAAAGGGGCAGTCCCGAGTTAACCTGAGAACGGCATCTGGGGCATAAGGACATAGATATGGCCAAGAAAAAACCCAATTCGAAAAAGACCGTAAAGACCCTCACCCACGATGAGGCATCGCGCAAGAACATTCCCACGGCCGAATACCAGTCGGTCATGGCCAAGGAGCAAGAGAGTCCCATCCGCGTGGCCTATGAGCGGCGAAATCGTGACCTGGACCCCCAACTGGTCTGGCGCGGCAAGGATGAAAAGGATTGGTCCGACCTGGTTGTCCATGCCCCGCCGCTCTATATCCAGGAAAAGGTCCATCCCAAGGTGTTGATCGACGACCTGTGGCGGCGCAGTAAGGAGGAGGACAAAGCGGCAGATCCCCAGATAGACCTTTTTGCCGACTTCAACGGACTGCCGAGCGAGATCGCCAGGACCGAGTTCTACCAACACGACGCCAACTGGTCCAACCGCATGATCCTCGGCGACAGCCTTCAGGTGATGGCCTCCTTGGCCGAACGCGAAGGCCTGCGGGGCAAGGTACAATGCATCTATATCGACCCGCCCTACGGAATCAAGTTCAACTCCAATTTCCAGTGGTCCACCACAAGCCGCGATGTAAAGGACGGGAATATCAATCACATCACCCGGGAACCGGAGCAGGTGGAGGCGTTCCGGGATACGTGGAGGGATGGGATTCATTCGTACCTGACCTACCTGAGGGACAGGCTGACCGTGGCGAGGGATCTGTTGACGGATAGCGGATCGATCTTCGTCCAGATCGGGGACGAGAATGTGCATAGGGTACGGGCTTTGATGGATGAGGTGTTTGGGGTTCGCAATCACATTGGCACCGTGGCATTTCTAAAAACCTCAAGTGCAACCTCGTCATACATCCCCAGCACTTTCGATAATCTCGTTTGGTATGGGAAAAATGCCGAATCAACAAAATTCAGGCAGTTATTTCGTGAAAAGTCACATCAAACTCAAGGCGCAGGTGAATATGCATATTTCCTGAAAGATAAAGGAATTGTTGCCCGCCTAAGTAAATCCGACATTTTTGACAAAGACAAGACAGGACGATCCCTGAGAATTGACAACTTGACTTCACAGTCAGGCGGCGATTCGACTCGATTTGAATATAAGTATGAAGGGCGTTTTTTTTTCCCTGGCTCTGGAGGATGGAAAACTAACATCCATGGTATGCAACGGCTACATAAAGCTGCCAGACTTTATGTCCGGTCTACATCCTTAAACTATGTTAGATTCCTTGGCGACTTTCCAGCTTTACCGCTTAGCAATGTATGGGATGACACGGCGATAGCAGGATGGAGTGAAGACAAGCGATATGTTGTACAAACTGCACGCAGAGTTATAGAGCGCTGCATCTTGATGTCTACGGACCCTGGCGACCTCGTCCTCGATCCCACATGCGGCTCCGGCACCACCGCCTATGTGGCCGAGCAATGGGGACGCCGCTGGATTACGATTGACACCTCCCGCGTAGCCCTCGCGCTGGCACGAGCCCGCATTATGGGTGCCCGGTATCCCTATTACCTCCTAGCCGACAGCCGCGAAGGGCAGATCAAAGAGGCCGAGATCACCCGTAGCGCTCCATCCATCCAGCCCACCCGGGGCGACATCCGACAGGGTTTCGTGTATGAGCGTGTGCCGCACATCACCCTGAAATCCATTGCAAACAATGCGGAGATCGACGTTATCTGGGAGAAGTTCCAGGAGACGCTGGAGACCTTGCGGGCACAATTGAACGCTGCGCTCGGGCGTGTTTCCCCCTCACCCCGGCCCTCTCCCGCCAAGGGAGAGGGGAAAAAACGTCCATGGGAAGAATGGGAAATCCCTCGGGAAGCGGATGACAAATGGTCGCCGGAGGCAAAGAGTCTTCATGCCCAGTGGTGGGAACAGCGCATCGCCAGGCAGAAGGAGATCGACGCCTCTATCTCTTCCAAAGCCGATTTCGAATACCTCTACGACAAGCCCTACGAGGACAAGAAAACGGTGCGTGTGGCCGGGCCTTTCACGGTGGAGAGCCTTTCTCCGCACCGCGTGCTTGGGGTGGACGAGGAGGACGAACTGATTGACACGGCGGCGGATCCCAAGACAGGTTACGGAGAGGAGTGGGATTTTGCCCGGATGATCCTGGAGAACCTCAAAACCGCCGGCGTCCAGCAGGCCCACAAGGAAGACAAGATTGTATTCACTTCTATTACCCCCTGGCCGGGCGACCTGATCTGCGCCGAGGGCCGCTACCTGGAAGGGGACGAAGCATCGGGATCCGAAAAGCGGGCCGCCGTCTTCATCGGCCCCGAGTTCGGCACGGTTTCCCGCCCCGATCTGGTCGCCGCCGCCCGGGAGGCCGGAGACGCGGGATTCGATGTGCTGATTACGTGCGCCTTCAATTACGACGCACACTCCACAGATTTCAAGAAGCTTGGCCGCATCCCTGTGCTCAAGGCCCGTATGAACGCCGACCTCCACATGGCCGAAGACCTCAAAAACACAGGCAAGGGCAACCTCTTCGTCATTTTCGGTGAGCCGGACATCGACATCCTCGACACCGAAAACGGGCAAATCCGGGTCAAAATCAACGGCGTCGACGTCTTCCACCCAACAACCGGCGAAGTCCGCAGCGACGGACCTGAGGGCATCGCCTGCTGGTTCATTGATACCGATTACAACGAGGAGAGTTTCTTCGTCCGGCACGCCTATTTCCTGGGTGCAAACGATCCCTACAAATCGCTCAAGACCACCCTCAAGGCCGATATCAACGAAGAGACGTGGGCAACGCTGAACAGCGACACATCCAGGCCCTTCGACAAACCAACTTCCGGCCGCATCGCGGTAAAGGTGATCAATCACCTGGGCGATGAGGTGATGAAGGTGTTCAAGGTAACGTGATGGAATTCCGTATAGCCGACACCTTTACGGATAGCCTGGCTATACTTACCGGCGAGGAACAGAAGGCCGTGAAGACCACGGCCTTCGACCTTCAAATGAATCCCTCAAGCCCGGGCATGCAATTTCACAAGCTTGATAAGACGAAGGATAAACGCTTCTGGTCCGTTCGTGTCAGCAGTGACCTGCGGATCATCGTCCACAGGGCCGACGAAAGCCTGCTCTTATGCTATGTAGGCCACCATGACGAGGCCTACCGCTGGGCAGAGCGACGGAAGCTGGAAATCCACCCCAGGACCGGTGCAGCCCAGTTGGTGGAGATACGCGAACGGGTGGAGGAGATCGTTGTTCCCAGGTACGGGGCTGAGGGGACGTTGTTGACTAGGTTGAATAACTCCTGTCTATTGATAAGTAGAACCTGCCTATTTTCTGCACTCCGCGTGAGATATCTTCTGAAGATCACAACTTCACCCGAACCTGCGATACGAGAATAGTATCTTGAAAATCCCGGCAAGGGAGCCATTGAGAATGCCTTACTTTTATGATGTGCCAAGTTAACAATTCTTGCCATGTCATTCAATTCAGGCAGATCAACGACTAGAATATATCCCCCATCTTTTTCATTTCAGTGACGAATTCAGCGCTTTTCTCCATGATTTCTTTGACCTGCTCAGGGTCAAACTGGACCATGGGCCGATAGTCGGCCTTTTGCCTGTTGTCGAAAAGCCAATCATAATGCTTGCCCCAGGAGACATCGATGCGTTTGTTGCGGATGAAATCACGGTGCAAGGCCCACCGAATCTCCTTGTGCTTTCTGAAGCTTCTTCCTTCCTTGAAAAGGACTGAGGAGAATGCGTGAAAGCAGGCAAAATAGGCGTCCCTTATTGCATTGGAATACCCCCTGAATTGAAGTTGTCCCTTGCCGAATCAAGGTCAGACCGTGCTTTGTCCATCCAGTAGTCAATGATGACTTGCTGTGTCATGCCACCAGCGCCCCTTCCCGGGTGATTTCGTCATAGATAGGAAAGCTCTTGAATAGCCCATTCTGCCATTCATCGGAGGAAACAAACAGCGGACTGAATATCACATCGTGCTCAATGCCTATGTCGAAAAGAGTGTCCACGATAGCCTTCTCATCTTTCCAGTGAAGCCCCTTGGAGCTGATCAGCAAAAGATCAATGTCCGAGTGGGCATCAGCGTCCCCCCTGGCCTTGGATCCAAAAAGGACAACGCTGTCTATTGAAAATCTCTCTTTCAGGAGCCGGGCGGCAGTCTCAACGGCCTCTCTCTCCCTTTTATCCAGTGGCGCCTTGTCTATAGATTTCATGGTTCCTCATCATGCAGGTCCATGCGAAATGGCAAAGGACTTGTTGGTCTTGCATTTCTCCAAAATGGATTATGCATGGCGATAGAGCACGAATTTGCTCGGCATTCTAATAGGATACCCTGATTTTGTCAAACAAAGAATGTTAGCAGGTAGTACCCCGGCCAAGTGGCGGACGTTAGGGGGGCTTACGGTAATCGCAGGGAAGGTGTTGTCCTGGCGGGAGTCTGAGACCCGTTCAGGCGCCGATCTTCATCTCCTTGAAGGCCATCGGGTCTTTCGCATCGTTCATGGTATAGTCTGCGAGCCTTCCGGAGGTCTTCCTGAGATTTCGGCTCAAGGCCTGTGCCAGACCGATCAGGATCTTGATCCCGATATGGGGGTGCTGATCCAGGATGATGCGGAAACCCTCCCGGGAAAGGGTCACCAGGATGACGGTTGCCTTCGCCCTTACCGTCGCCGAGCGTGGACTGTCTTCAATGACGCTCATTTCTCCGATGGTGGATCCCTTGGACAGGGTGGCGATCACGACCCGATCGATACCGACCTTTTTCCCGCCGACGGTCTCCTTGATCACATCGAGTTCCCCCTCCACGATGAAGTAGACGCAGTCCGCCTCCTGCCCTTCGTTGAAGAGCACCGTACCCGCATCGACCTCGTAGAAGCTGATGTAGTTGGATACGACGTCCAGTTCCTTGGAGTTCAAACTGGCAAAAAAGGGGAAGTTGGTTAGAAAATCCGTGATGGCCTGGCGGATTTTGGTTGCGGAGATCTCTCTTGCGTTTTCCATGAATGTGCCTGTCTCACTTGGCCGTGGCCTTTTCCATGATCCCTTCCGCCTTCCCAGCCATGGATTCGGATCGTTTTGCGGCATCCTGGGCGGCCTTTGCGGCTTGCTCCGCTCGTTGCGCGGCCCTTTCGGCCCGAAAAGCGGCAGCCTCCGCACTTCTGGCGTCCGCCCCCGTTTCCGAAACCGCTTTTTCGGGAGGCGCCCCGGCCGCCCTCGCCGGCCCCGGTGGTGTTGCTCCCGGGGAGGCGGCCCGGTGGCCCAGGGGGCCCACACGGACGTTATCGAAGGCGATCCTGGGATTTTCCATGTACCAATGGGTATAGATCTGGCCGATTCCGATAGCGCCCGAGGAAAAGGAGGAGTCGTATACCCGGCTCACTTCCTTGCCGTCCACAGAGGCCCGGAAAAGGTTCCCTTTCATCTCGATCTCGACTTGAACCGCCTTTCCCACGGGGGTCTTGATCCCGGCAACGCCCTCGGGTGTATCCCATTTTCCCTTCCTCAAGGCATTCCACCCCGCCCTGTAGAAGGATCCGTAGCGGGAGTCCATCCAGAAGCAGAAGCCGTTTTTTTGGTCGGACATTCTGACAAACACCATGGCCCTGCTGGTGAACCCCCCGCTGTTTCCCGGATGAATATCCGCGCTCAGCAGCATGTCGGAGGGAGGCGAACTTTGAAGGGAGGACAGGTACAGGGCGTCATCCTCGATGTCGGAGACGGTGTAGGCGCCGTCAATCATGGTCCAGGCGCCTGAAAGAGGCTTCCAGTCCATGTTGGGACCGGCGTCGAAATCATAGCACTGAACGGCGCCTGCCGATGCGTCCTGCCCGGCCGGCCGGGCGGCGGCATCGTAGCCGGGAAGGAAACAGATAGAGAGAAGCAGAAAAAGAAAAGGCTTTCTCATGGGGACCCCCTTTGCTCGTTGCATAGACGCGGACCCTCCGGCCAGACCGAACCGAAGGGCGACCAGGAAGGGCTCCCGGGGTGGCGTGCGAGGGAGGAGCCTGATCCTTGATATTTTGGTTTGCAGCACTGCCGGAAATACGGCCCGTGAACAGGTTGCGGCCCCGGGGCCCTGCGGATGGAAACGGATTTTCAATGCCGTGTTTCGGATTTGTTCTTACAGAAAAACCCGGAAAATAGCAAGACAAAAACCCCGTATCCGCACCAGGGATCCGGGGGATCGCATACCCCGTCTCAAGGGGTTTCGCTTGACCCGGGCAGGCTTTTTGTGTCCCTTGGAAGCAGTGATGAGTCACAAGTTATGAGTCACGAGTCGGGCGTCAGGGGATAAAGACCTCTCCGGGGTCCCCAATAACCAATAACAGATAAGGGATAACGAATACCGTCGGTCGGCGGTCTGCGGCCGTCC
>JAFGPH010000546.1 GCA_016926135.1 Deltaproteobacteria bacterium | reverse complement strand
TTTTTGAGAACCAACTCAACAGGAATTCAAGAGGAATGGCCCCGAGACAGGGCACGATTCCCGGCGGGAGGGGCTCCGGCGCATGTTTTTCCTCCGCAAGCAGTTTTGAGCAGACGATGGGGTTGCCCTGGAGAAGGCGCCCCGCATGCGCGTTTGATTTTTCAGGAAAGGAAAAGATTTCATTCGGGCAGACAGCCGCACAGAGCTGACAACCGATACAGTCCGAGGCGATCTCGATGGATTGACCTTTAAAATGCAGGGCGTGAACCGGACAGATCGAAATGCACTTACTGCAACCGGAAGAAGCGAATCTCACTTTGGCACAACGATCCGGCTTGAAAAGGGCCTTTTGCATCTCGCACATTCCGTGACAGTCGGGAAAAAAGTCGAAAAACGCCTTTTACTGTAATTCCAGAACAGACAGAAATCAATGGCTTAAAGGCACTTACATACATTCCGGACCCCGGTGCCCGCCCAGGACTCGATCTGGGGTTTACCGGGGTGACGACTTTTTGCGAGATTGCGGCTCCTTGGCCTACGGGCAAGATCAGCCTGTATTGATTGCGTCACTTTTCAGGAATCAGTTTCAACTAGATAGAATGTCCTGTCAATAATGAAAACAAATTTTTGATGGTTTTTACTAAACGGGTGGGCTTTAGCGCATGTGAAGACCGGCGGATGAGCACGGCCGTTTTGTTCGCTGGTCTGACTTACCTGAAACGTTACCCGATAACGAAAAGGTAACGTTACCTTTGGGAGATTCCGCCGGGGGGCTTCGGCTCAGCGGAGAAGGATCTCCGCATTCACTCCTCAACCCGTTGATTCTTATCGCTTCTACAAGCTCCCCGCTCCCGGACCCGCCCTCCCGCAAGTCTTGGCATATCTTTTGCTGCCTGCTTCCACCTGAACACAATCCCTACAAACGCGCCTTCCGGCGCCGAACCAAAGGAGCAAAATCATGTGGCGATTTTTGACGATGATGCAAAAGAATCTCGTGAGTGCCATACCCATCGCTATGGCCGTGGGTCTCGGCTACGGCTACCTCTTCGATGCAAGTCCTCTCAGGCTGTGGATTGTTCCCGTGACTTTCTTGATGGTATTTCCCATGATGGTCTCCATAAACTTCAAATCGATTTTCAAAGGAGACGATTTGCGCCTTCAGGGAACCACCCAGTTGATCAACTTCGTGCTGGTCCCCGCTTTGGCCCTGTCTGTCGCAAGGCTTTTTCTCGGAGGAGAGGCCGAGAAATACGGTCTCTGGGCCGTTGGGCTCTTTTTGATCGGGGTGCTGCCCACCTCGGGAATGACCATATCCTGGACAGGCTTTGCCAGGGGCAACAAGGAGGCGGCCGTGAAAATGGTCGTCTTCGGGCTCGTCCTCGGCAGCCTGGCCGCCCCGGTCTACACCAAGATTTTTATGGGCGCTACCGTGGAGGTGAACATGCTGCACATGTTCCAGCAAATCGCTCTTTTCGTCTTTCTGCCGCTCTTTGCGGGCCTGGCCACCCAGACCCTGGGGCGGCATCGATGGGGGGAGAAAGTGTGGAAGCAGCAGATCCAGCCCAAATTCCCGCCCTTTTCCGCCCTGGGCGTCACCCTGATCGCCTTTGTGGCCATGGCACTCAAGGCCCGGGGGATCATCGCCAACCCCGGCGACATCCTCCAGATTCTGGCGCCCCTGGCCGCGTTCTACCTGGTCTCCTATGTGCTTCTGTCGCTCATCGGCAGGTGGTTCTTCCCCCGTGCAGACGCCGTGGCCATGGTCTACGGCGTGGTGATGCGGGATCTTTCCATCGCGCTCGCTATCGCCATGACCGCCTTCGGACCCCAGGGATCGACCATTGCCCTGCTCATCGCCCTGGCCTACGTGATCCAGATCCAGACCGCGGCCTGGTACGTCGCTCTGGTCGATCGGATCTTCGGAGCGGTCGGGGCCCGGGTGCCGACGCCCGCCGAAACATGCCCGACGCCGGCGAGGGCTCCCGTCCTGAACGCCACGGCCGTGGCAGTGGCTGAAGTCCGCCGCATCCCTTAGGTAAAGAATTCCTGACGCGAGCCCCGTATTCGCCTTCGGCGCCGGTGGCGCGTCAGGACCTCTTCTCTCCCGGATGCCTGATCGTCACCTCCAGGACTCCGGCCTTTTCCAGCATGAGCGGGATGAAGACATAGGTTGAACATCGATCCCTGAACGTTTCAAAGGCCGTTTCCTTTCCCCCGATGCTCACGCTTTGGATTCGGCTCTGCCTCATCCTGAGACACAGGGCGAACTCCATGGGGAGGTCGTGGCCGAAGTAGCGCACCCTTGCCATGGTTGTACCCGGATCCACCATCTCACGCTGCGGGAGGTTGAAGTGAGCTCTCTCTCCCCAAATCCTGATGCGGGAGGCCCTGCGTTCTGCGGCATTCCTTCCTACGGGTCGGATGGAGACCCTGAAATCGCCGTGCAGGATATTCACGGGATACCCCGGGTCCTTTTCCCAGGAAAACCGTTCGCTTCCCATCTTCAGAAGCGCCGTGCAGGGCACCATGCCGCTTTCCCCCACATCCCCTGCGTCAGGGATGGCGCCGTGATTCACTTCCATGCCGAACACGAGGGAGTGCCATTTCATGTAAGCCGGACCACAGGTATAGTTCGTGTAGGTAGTCTGTCCCGCCTGGCCCGTCATCGTGTTTAACGCAGCCTCTTCAGGAATGTCATAATCGTCATGGGAATCCTGCATGTGCAGCAGGTACATCTTCTCTTTCAGGAAAGTCCACGGCATATTGCCGACTTCCTTTTCTCCGAAATAGTAGGCGGCCAGGTCTTCCAGCGTGTGGATCTCATAGGGCCAGCCCGCCTCTTCGGCGGCATCCACCATTCGCTGAGCCACGTGGAGATGGACCTGTTCATCCACGGCCCACCTTGTCGTATTTGCAGGCAGGATCACCTCCATGTCTCCCATGTCGTACTTGGAGCCGGCTTTCTCACCGAGGCTGTGATAGTCGATAATCATGTCCGGCGGATTGGCCCTGAAAAGGCATCCCAGAACGAGGCGTTCCGTCCTTGTGAGACTCGTTCTGGATGAGCAAAACTGATTGGCGACAAATCCTTCCGGATTGACCACAGGAACCACGATGACCTTTTGGGTATCCCGGATCTTCCCCGCTTCCTCGCTTGCAAGGAAACGAAGGATCTCCGGCGCCACAACCCTTGCCCCGAACTCCTGACCGTGTCTGGCGGCGGTGACCACCGCGATTTGCTTGTCCTGATCCGGTCTGTCCCCGTTCGTGACGAAGACGGCCGGCACATCCCATCCACCGGTCGATTTGCCCAGGATCTCTTTGTGCGCGATTCTTTTGTTTTCCTCTACAAAACGATCCAGCCAGAGATAGACTTCTTTGAGTCCCTCTTCCCCCATGGGGATGTGATCAAAAACTGCCATTGTGAATCCTCCTTGACGAAAATGTCTTTCGGGTTTTCTTTGTTAAGACTCGGGGACACGGTGTTTGCCCACCCGGAGCTGTAGGTCTTGACCCACCCGGCTCTCCCCAATAATTTCTCCGCCGTTATGGGCAATGACACGTTTGATTCTCTCGAGCTTATCGGCTTCGATCACAAACGCGAAGGATTCCCCCCTAGGCAATATCCTGAGACATAGACCTACGTCCAGATATGCCTTTCAGCAATCCCCCCGATAATCGATCACCTCTTCGATCATGGATTCGATCCCCCTTCACTCAGATCTTTACCCGGCAGATCAGCCTGACCTTCCGGAAACGAATCTCCACCGGGCCATGCGATCCGTCGGGATGGGCGACGGCAGAGCCCCGGTTGGCAACTGAAGGCAATCCCAGGTTCTTTCGTGCAGATATCGCCCCACTCCATTTGTCTTCAAACCTATTTCATTTGGCTTCACATCGCAATGTCTTTCCTAACTTGCCTATGACCTTTGCACTCCTTATATTGGAACACTTAAAGGGGTTCAGAGGCGAGTCCCAGAATCCTTTCAAGCCGGCATAGAATTACACTGAACACGGAGCTTGCGGCCGATGGTATTGCTGTTCGGGAGATCGTGGCTGGGGCATTGAATGCCGAAGTCTTGGAAGACTACCCATCCTATCCGAAAGGACCCTGCGTCCTGACCATTCAGAAAGACGGAAAGGGGAGTCCTATCCATGTTGTTTGGGGCATTCCAAGGGGATGGAAGGTCTTGACGAAGTGGACAAAGGCGATTGGGTCGGCATCATGGACTTGGGGACTGGTACTGGTTTACGGAGTGGGGCTGAAAGCCTAGTTTTTCACCTGTGAGTGCCGGATCCACAGGACATCAGCCTGCCGAGGATCCGCTGATGCGGACCGAAACCTATCGGGGTTCCTTCCCCTGCCCCCGGCGCCATCCCACGCGCGCCTGGGGGAATGAATCGACCTCGGCAGAATAGGGTTTGAGATCGATCAGGGGGGAGCCGTCCAGGGCATCCAGGCCGGTCACCTTCAGGAAGCGTCCGTTTCGACCCAGCAGATTCACAACGCAGAGCGCAATCGGATTGGGACGATTCGGCGATCGCGTGGCGAAAACCCCGTGTGTCTCAGGCCCCCACGGGGTCTTCGTCTGCAGAATGGTCCTGTCGCTCCGGTCCTGCCAGTAAAGCACAATGAGATGGGTGCAGCTATCGATATCCAGGAGCCCCGGTTCGTATTCCTCGAATACTTCCAGCGTACACTCATTTTTCTGGTGTCTTCCCTGATGAGGCGTTCCCTTTCTCTCCGTGTAGGAGGATTGAATCACCCCGATGGGCTGCACCGAAACCATGTCCACAGGCTGCTTCGACAAGACAGACCTCCTTGGGAATCCTATGGGTGGGGTTTCCCCGTACCGTCCTGAAGCAGGGCCGAGACAATGCCGTCCACCTCCGCTGAGGCCACCCCGGAATCAAGAGGCTTCCCCTCAAGGCATGCGGACTGAATGTCGCCGTTCTGCCCTATGGCGCCGAGCACTGAAACACCCAGTCCGCCCAGCTTGTCGGTCACGAGCCTTCCCTGCTCAGGGGAAGCGATCTTGTTCAGGACGGCCCCCTGGTAGAGGGCTCCGGCGCTCTCCGTCAGTTCCTTCACCTTGGCCGCCAGGGAGATGGACTCCAGCGAAGGCTCGACCACGCTCAGCACCCCATCCACACCGGTCTCCACCCCTCTTCCGAAGTGCTCGATGCCCGCCTCCATGTCCACGAGGACCACCTCATCCGCCGCAGGCCGGAATTTCTTCAGAAACTCCTTGGTCACGGTGCCCATGGGGCACGCGCATCCTTCCAGGGATTGAAGGATCTTGCCGGTGGCCACCAGTTTTCGGCCGGGTTTGACCGACACATATTCCTGCGGAATGGCCCCGGTCGTGATGCTCTCCATCTGCCAGATGCTCATGGGCGTGTCCATGGCGCCGCTGGCAAGCTTCGCCATCAGCTTCTGCTGAACGCTCTTCTTGCCCCCTACCATCTCCATGAGGGGGACTGGAGGCCGTTCCAGCCCCAGCATCCAGTAGAGGCTGGAATTCGATTCGTCCGAGTCCAACACCACCACTTCTTTGCCGCGGCGGCTGAAACCGTTTGCCAGCAACGCCACAACAGTGCTTTTTCCACTCCCGCCTTTACCACACACACACAGCTTCATGTCTTCCTGTTCCTCCTGTTGTCTTCCTTAGGCTTCGAAAAGAATCCTGTGCTCCACCAGGTTCATCACCTTGAGCCGTCCATTGACGATCTTCTGTTCTCCGAAGATGTTGACCAGACGGAATTGACCGTCTGCCTGGGGCTCGACGAGATCCACCCCTTCCAGGATCATCTCCTCATTGCCTTCCTTCACGAAAAACGCATTGGCCTCACACATGACCGGTCACCTCCTCAGCAGGGTTTCGAAGCAGGGGATGCACAGGACCTGGCCCTGAAACCGACGTGTGCGGGTCTCCATGGTCGCCTCCCCGCAGCACTCGCAGCTCAGGCTGGACAGAATCCTCGCCCGCTCCGGGGCATTCTCCTTCGGGG
>JAFGPH010000545.1 GCA_016926135.1 Deltaproteobacteria bacterium | reverse complement strand
GTCAGGGGCGGTTCTGGACAGGATGTCACCGGTCATGCGGTTCGCCGCCTCATTGAATTCCGTTGCCACGAAACCGGGCCGGATCACCACCACCCTGATCCCGAAAGGCCTCACCTCTATGCGCAGGGAATCCGTGATCGCCTCCACGGCATGTTTTGTGGCGGCATAGACCCCGCTCATGGGAAAGGCGAATTTCCCCGCCATGGAGCTGATATGGACGACGGTGCCCTGCCGCCGTTTTCTCATACCGGGAAGGCAGGCCTGTGTGATCCGGATCAGGGAGAAGAGATTCACCTGGAAGACTCGACGTGCGGCCTCGATGGGGACATCTTCCAGGGCACCCCTGACGCTGTAACCGGCGGCGTTGATGAGCACGGTCACAGGCGCTGGGAGTCCGGACACGTAGGAACAGAATTCCTCCACCTCCTCGGGGATGGATAGGTCCACCGGCCTTGGCGAGACGTTCGGGAACCGCTCGGCCAGTTCACGCAGGCGCTCGGCGCGCCTTGCGGCGATAATCACCTGGAATCCCTTCCCTGCCAGCCTCATGGCGATCTCGCGACCCATACCGCTGCTCGCCCCGGTCACCAGGGCGATACCCTTTCCTTCATCCATTTCCATCTCCTTTCCCCGGCTCAGACCCCACTAACCGTCTCGAAATGATCTCGACACTTCACACCCCCCTCAGCATGAACGTTGATCATAGGCCTGTTGCAAAGGTCATTTCCTAAGAAACCCTACAGTCGCCCGCAGGTGGCGATCATTTCGATCTCCACCCTCGCTCCCAGCGGCAGGCCGGCGACCTGAAAGGTGCTCCGCGCCGGCGGCTCTGAGGGAAAAAACTCTCCGTACACCTGGTTCACCTCCGAGAAATCCGCCATGTCAGCCAGGAAAATGGTGGTCTTCACCACGCTGGAAAAACCGCTTCCCCCGGCCTCCAGTACCGCCTTCAGGTTGGCCATGACCTGGCGGGCCTGATCCCCGCCCCCCCCTTCCACCATATGCCCGGTCGCAGGATCAATCCCCAACTGGCCTGAGACGAACAGAAGATCCCCGGCCCGAACGGCCTGGCTGTAAGGTCCTACGGGCTTGGGAGCCCTGTCTGTTTGAATCGTGATTCCCATACTGCCTCCTTGCTTGACGTCCCGGAAGGTAGTTCACACCCGGGCAACCGAAAGCCCTGGAGCGGCGCGGTTGACCAGGTATATGCCTGCGCCCACCAGAGCGAGTCCTACCCAAACGAGACGGGTCACGGGTTCGGAAAGAACCATGGAACCCAGGATCACCCCGAAGAGCGGGGCCAGGAATGAGAAGGCCGCCAGCTTGCTGACCGGGAACTGCGAGATCATCCAGAACCACAGGATATAGCTGAAAAACGCAACCCCAAGGCATTGATACGCAAGGGCGGCGAGCACCGGAGCCGTTGGATGGATGCCGGAAGCGCGTTCGAACAGGAGGGACCCGACTGCGAGGACCGGAATCGAATAAAGCAGTTGGGCATGAAGCGTCTGATAATGGGAAATCGCCTTCTTCTGGAGCATCCACTTGATATACAGGGTTGTGGCCGCCCAGAAAACGGCTGCGGCCACCTCCATCAGATCCCCAACCCAGTGGAGGGAAGGCAGCCGTGCGGACCGCGCGGCAAACACGGCCACGAGCCCCGAAAAAGCCAATACCAGACCAAGCCCCTTTACGGCCGTGATCCGGTCGTTCTTCAGCAGAAAGTGGGCTCCCAGGGCTACCCAGAACGGGTGGGTATAGAGAAAGATAATCGACCGGGAGGCCGTGGTGAAGGCAATCCCCCAGTAGAGAAAAAGGAAGTCCACCCCAAAGAGGCATCCGATGACGATCCCGTGATGCCTGTACCCCTTCGGAAAGCAGACGGAGGTCCCTCTCCATCGGGCATAGACCCAAACCAGGAGGGCGGCGACCGCAGAACGGAGTGTCGCCGCCAGAAGAGGAGGGATGCCCTGGTTGCTGATCCTGATGCTCACCACATTGGCGCCCCAGAGAAAACAGACGAGCACCAGGAGCATGCCGCCTGCAGGCGACACCGCCCTTTCACCTCGCATATGGCCCTTCCGGACTTCTACCACCGATGCATCCAAAGCCGCACCCCACCGGCACAATCGCCTGCCGAGGGATAAGCGGGGATTAAGGGAAAGACGGCTTTTACAGGCCCAGATCCTGGTTGATCAGCACCACCCTGATCCTTCCCTTCGGAAAGGACTTCTCCACGATGCTCCATACATTGCAGATGCGATCGGGGCTGCTGCACTCCTCGCAGTAGGATGTCTTGACGCAGGGCGCCTTCTTGTCCAGGCGCATGGCGTTCGTGGGCGCGGTATAGTTTTTGATCCGCAGCATGGCCTCATCCAGATCGGGGACGATCTTGTTGCGGCCAGCCAGGATGATCACGTGTTTCGGTCCGAAGGTGATGCCGCAGACCCGGTTGCCGATCATGTCCAGATTGACGAGCGCGCCCGTTTCCGTAATCGCATTCGTGCCTGCAACGAAAAGGTCTACCAGCAGCGATTTTCTGCGGAGATCGAGGCTCTGTTCCGGGGACAGGGACTTGTCATAGGCATCCAGGATTTCCACACCGGTCAAGCCCTTCAAGGCTTCGTACAGGCCCGAGGCCATGAACGTCATGGAGCCTCCCCAGGACATGCTCTTGGCTCCGATCTTGGGGAGGATCTCCTCCAGGACGATCTTCTTGGCCTGGGCGGTATCCTCGGCCACAAAAACCTCGAAGTTGTTCTTCTCCAAGGTTTCCTTCAACTCAACCAGCCGGATCTTCCAGTAGTTCGCTATGGGGTTCTCCATCTCATGCGCCTCCTCCTTATCGTTTTAGAGGAGATTAACAGATCCCT
>JAFGPH010000094.1 GCA_016926135.1 Deltaproteobacteria bacterium | reverse complement strand
TTCCTGCTCTCCTGTTCCCGCAGCCCAGCCTGAGCATCCTGAACCAGTGCGATCAGATCGTTCCGGCTTGACAGGAACCTTTTTGTCCTTACCTGTTTGTAGGAATGGTCTGAAAGGAGGTACAAGCCCATGGAAAGCAAGAAACTCTCGATTCCAAACATCAGTTGCGGGCACTGCGTCATGAACATCAAGAGGGAACTGGGCGATGTCCCGGGCGTCACCAAGGTGGACGGAGATCCCGTGACCAAGGAGATTACGGTATCCTGGGAGGCGCCGGCCACCCTGGAGAAGATCGCGGCCACCTTGAAAGAGATCAACTATCCGCCGGTGGAGTGAATAAACACATTTGACATGTAACATTGGACATTGATCATTGACTATTCCCGAAGGGCGGGCACCATGGCTGCGAACAATGTGACATTGCCCATAACCGGCATGACCTGCGCGAACTGTGCCATGACCATCGAGAGGACACTGAAAAAGGTCCCGGGTGTCACGGAAGCGAACGTGAATTTCGGCTCAGAGCAGGCATCCGTAGCCTTTGAACCGGATCAAGTCCGGCTGGAGACGATCATCGAAAAAATCCGGGACGCAGGGTACGGGGTCGCCAAGGCGAAGGTGGAGATCCCTGTGACCGGCATGACCTGTGCCAACTGCGCCATGACCATCGAGAGGACCCTGAAGAGGAAGGTCCCGGGTGTCGTGGATGCGTCGGTCAACTTCGCCACCGAGAGGGCGCAGGTGGAGTATGTGCTCGGCCTCGTTGCCCTGGAAGACGTGGTCAAGGCCATAGAGAAGGCGGGCTATGGGGCGATCCTCCCGGATGAGTCTCCGGATGCGGAGGACGCGGAACTCGTGGCCCGCAAAGCTGAAATCCACAGCCAGACGAGGAAGTTCATTGTAGGAGTGATCTTTACCGCACCCCTGTTCTTCCTCAGCATGGGGAGAGATTTCGGCATGACGGGTGAGTGGAGCCACGCCTCCTGGGTCAACTGGCTTTTCCTCGCCTTGGCGACGCCGGTGCAGTTCTATACGGGCTGGGACTATTACATCGGCGGATGGAAGAGTCTCCGGAACCGGAGCGCGAACATGGATGTGCTCGTGGCCATGGGTTCTTCCGTAGCGTATGCCTATTCTCTGGCCCTGCTGATCCACCCGCCCCTGGGAACCCACGTCTACTTTGAAACCTCCGCAGTAATCATCACCCTGATCAAGCTGGGCAAGATGCTGGAGTCCAGAACCAAGGGCAAGACAGGGGGTGCCATCCGCAAGCTGATGGGGCTACGACCCAAAACGGCGACTATCATCGAGGAAGGCAGAGAGCTGGAAGTCCCGCTCTCCCGGGTAAAGGTGGGCGACCAGGTCATCGTGCGACCCGGTGAGGCGATTCCCGTGGACGGCGTGATCATGGAAGGGGAGTCCAGCGTGGATGAATCCATGCTGACCGGTGAACCCATCCCAGTGGACAAACAACCCGGAGAGCGCGTTGCGGCAGGCACCATCAACGGGGAAGGCCTGCTCCGTTTCGAGGCCATGAAGGTGGGGAGTGAGACGGCCCTGGCCCGCATCATCCGCATGGTGCAGGAGGCCCAGGGCAGCAAGGCGCCGATCCAGGCCCTGGCGGACAGGGTGGCCGGCGTGTTCGTTCCCGGGGTGATCGGGGCGGCCCTGCTGACCTTCTTCCTCTGGTGGGCCGTGGGCGGGGAGTTCGTCCCCGCCACGGTGCGCATGGTGGCCGTGCTCGTGATCGCCTGTCCCTGCGCCCTGGGTCTCGCCACGCCCACAGCCATCATGGCCGGCACAGGCAAGGGCGCGGAAAAGGGCATGCTCTTCAAGAACAGCGAGGCCCTGGAGACGGCCACCAGACTCGACACCATCGTGCTCGACAAGACCGGAACGATCACCGAAGGAAAACCGGCCGTGACCGACCTGGTCACCATCCCATCATCCTCTCTGTCTCCTGATGAACTCCTGAAGTTCGCCGCATCGGTCGAAAGGGGCTCGGAGCATCCTCTGGGCAAAGCCGTGGTCCGCGAGGCCGAAAGCAGAGGCATCGGCCTTCTGGATCCCGAATCTTTCAAGGCATCGAGGGGGTCCGGGGTTCAGGGCCGGGTCGGAGGGCATGACGTCATGGTGGGAAAACCGAAATGGTTCGAAGAGGAGAACCGGGACATCACTGCACTGAGGGGGGAGATCCAGGCCGCTCAGGACCGGGGCAAGACGGTCGTCGTCGTGGCGGTCGACCAAAGGCCTGCAGGAATCCTCGCCGTCTCGGACAGGGTGAAAGCCGACTCGGCCGGGGCCATCGCAGAACTCCACGGGCAGAACCTGAAGGTGGTGATGCTGACCGGTGACAACCCCCAGACAGCCGGGGCCATTGCTTCTGAGGTGAAGATTGACGAGGTGATCGCCGAGGTGCGTCCCGAGGATAAGGCCATGAAGATCCGGGAACTCCAGGAGCAGGGCAAAAGGGTCGGCATGGTGGGAGACGGCATCAACGATGCCCCCGCCCTTGCCCAGGCGGACGTGGGGCTGGCCATCGGCACCGGTACGGATGTGGCCATCGAGACCGGCGACGTGGTCCTGGCAAGCGGGCAGCTCACAGGTGTCCCCAGGGCCATCCGCCTCAGCAGGGCCACCATGAGGACCATCCGGCAGAATCTCTTCTGGGCCTTCATCTACAATATCGTGCTCATCCCCGTTGCGGCGGGCGTCCTCTATCCCTTTGAAGGACTTCCTCACTTCCTGCGGGAACTCCACCCCATCCTGGCCGCCTTTGCCATGGCCATGAGCAGCATCACCGTGGTGACCAACAGCCTGCGACTATCCAGGGCCAAGATCTAGAATCGGGAACAGATTGCCAATCCGCCTTTGCGGTTCCTAGCAGAGGCAATGCCCCGAAGCCCTGCCTGCACGCCGATCACGGGTAACCTTTCCCCGGAAACCCCACTCCTCTCAAAGCACACTATTGAAATCACGACACCCATGCCCGGAGCGAAAACCGATTTTGGACACGAATGATTGGCGGCAGCGATCGCGCGGTGGTTTTGCAGGAGACGCGAAGGGCTCAAAGGTCTGTTTGTTCTTGAGACCTCGTGTCTTGGTGGCTTTGTTTGAGACTGAAGGCAGTTTGTTTCATGAATGACTCTTGGCTGCGGAGTCGAAGCCGGGTGGTGAAGGAAATCCGGCAGAAAAAAAGCGTTGGAATGAAAAAAAGATGTTTATCTTGACTTAGGTCAAGGCGACAAAGACCCCTCCTAGGTAAACTCACCTCAAAACATGGGTCAAAACCGGTTCTGCAAAGAACCCCAGCAACCACAATCGAGAAAGGAGAAAGGTCATGTTTTGTTACCAGTGTGAGCAAACAGCCAAAGGAGAAGGGTGCACCAAAATCGGTGTGTGCGGAAAACAGCCGGATGTGGCAGCCCTGCAGGATCTGCTGACTTACGCCCTGAAGGGCCTCTCCCTTTATACGGTGGAGGGCCGAAAGGTCGGTGTCAGCGACAGGGAGGTCAATACCTTCACGATGGAGGCCGCATTCTCAACGCTCACCAATGTGGATTTCGATCCCCAGCGATTTGTTGTCATGATCAAGCGTTCCGCAGAGCTGCGGGAGAAGCTGAAGGAAAAGGTGAAGGCTGCGGGAGGGAAGGTGGATTTTTCCTATGGACCGGCCGATTTCAAACCGGAAACCACCCTGGAGGGGCTGGTGAAACAGGGAGAAACCGTGGGGTTCAAGTCGGATCCCAGCATCCATCCCGACATCCTGGCCCTGCAGCATACGCTTATTTTCGGGATCAGGGGTATTGCAGCCTATGCCGACCACGCACGGATCCTGGGGCAGGAGGACGACAAGGTCTATGCCTTTGTCCATGAGGGACTGGCGGCGACCCTGAACAAAGACCTGACCCTGGATGACTGGGTGAAACTGGTGCTCAAGGCCGGGGAGATCAACCTCAGGACCATGGAATTGCTGGATGCGGCCAACACGGGGACCTACGGTCATCCTGTGCCCACGAAGGTTCCCCTGGGCGCAAAGAAGGGGAAGGCCATCCTTGTGTCGGGGCATGATCTCAAGGACATCGAAGAGATCCTGAAGCAGAGCGAGGGAAAGGGGATCTATGTGTATACCCACGGCGAGATGCTTCCCACCCATGCCTATCCGGGCCTGAAGAAGTATGCCCACTTCTACGGTCACTACGGAACCGCCTGGCAGAACCAGCACAAGGAGTTCGGTCAGTTCCCCGGTCCCATCGTGATGACCACCAACTGCATCCAGAAACCTCAGGACTCCTATAAGGGGAACATCTTCACCACCGGTCTCGTCGGATGGCCGGGGGTTCCGCATATCGCGGACAAGAACTTCGCCCCGGTGATCGGGAAGGCCCTCGAAATGCCCGGATTCAAGGAGGACGTGAACGGCAAGTCCGTGATGTGCGGTTTTGGTCACAATGCGGTCATGGGTGTTGCAGGCAAGGTGATCGAGGCGATGAAGGGAGGGGCCATCCGCCACTTCTTCCTGGTTGCGGGGTGCGACGGCGCAAAACCCGGAAGGAACTACTACACCCGCTTTGTGGAACTGGTGCCCAAGGACTGTGTGGTCCTGACTCTGGCCTGCGGCAAGTTCCGTTTCTTTGACAAGGACCTGGGGGACATCGGAGGCATCCCGAGGCTTCTGGACATCGGCCAGTGTAATGACGCGTACTCGGCCATACAGATCGCCGTTGCCCTGTCCAAGGCCTTCAATGTGGGGGTGAACGAGCTGCCCCTGTCCATGGTCCTTTCCTGGTATGAACAGAAGGCCGTGGCGATCCTGCTCACCCTTTTCCACCTGGGGATCAAGAATATCCGATTGGGTCCGAGTCTTCCGGCCTTTATCACACCCAATGTGCTGGACGTGCTCGTGAAGAACTTCAATATCATGCCCATCACAACGCCGGAAGAGGATCTGAGGGCGATCCTGGGCGAGTGAATAGTGACTATTGAAGACTGACCAATTGCTGACGGCCGATCGCTGATAGCCGAAATCGGAGGTGTCCATCATGAAGTGTCCTGGACAAGACAGTCGCTACTGGAAGCCGGGGGCCATTTTCGAAGTGAAGTGCCCCAAATGCGGCGAGGAGGTGGAGTTCTTCAAGGACGAGGCCACGCGGCGCTGTAAGCAATGCGGCCACCCGTTTCTGAATCCGGCCATGGACTTTGGCTGCGCGTCCTATTGCCAGTACGCAGAGCAGTGTATCGGGGAACTTCCTCCTGAGCTCATCGCCCAGAAGGAAGATCTCCTCAAGGACCGGGTGGCGGTGGAGATGAAACGCTACTTCAAGAACGATTTCAAGCGAATCGGGCATGCAAGCCGCGTGGCCCGATATGCCGAAAGGATCGGCAGACAGGAAGGCGCGAATCTTGCCGTCGTCCTGCCTGCCGCCTATCTCCATGACATCGGGATCAGGGAGGCGGAGCGAAAGCACCAGAGTAGTGCCGCTCGGTACCAGGAGGAGGAAGGCCCTCCGGTGGCCCGTGAGATCCTCTCGAAACTCGGGGCCCGGGAGGAACTCATCTCGGAGGTGTGCGACATCATAGGACACCACCATCACCCGAGGCAGGAGGAGAGTGTCAATTTCAGGTGTGTCTACGATGCGGATTGCCTCGTCAATCTGGAAGAGGATCACAGGAAGAACCCCATCGCTGAGGAGAAGCTGGAGTCATTGCCGGAAAGGGTCTTTCTGACGGAAAGCGGTCGGAAACTGGCAAGGGAGGTTCTGCTTCCGCAGACAGCCGGGGCTCATGTCCCTTAAGCCTTTTATGCGCTCAGGAGGGCCTTGGGGGGGTGGTCTCTCAGCGCCGCAACTGATCTTTTACGTTGCCGGTAACCGCCCCGTAGTATCGGAATTTTTACCGTTGCAGGGACAGGACTGTAGCCCGTTTCAGGGGTCGCAGCCTGGGGCTGCTTGTGTAAAACGCAGAACCTGGGTCCCGTGTTAGAGGCATGGGAGGAATAGTTGCGGCCTGAACGCCCACCCCCCCCAAGGCCCTCCCGGAGATGGCTTTCAATAATGATGAAGGCCCTCGGCGGGGTCTCACAGGTACTGAACAGGAGGAGACGATGAAGGCAAAGAGAAAAATCATTAGAATCGATGAGGAGCTCTGCGATGGATGCGGTCAGTGTGTGCCTTCGTGCGCAGAGGGCGCCATTGAGATCGTGGACGGAAAGGCAAAGGTGCTGGAGGAGAGGTTCTGTGACGGTCTCGGGGCCTGTATGGGCGAGTGTCCAAATGGGGCCCTTTCCATCGAGGAAAGGGTAACGGAGGACTTCGACGAGGAGGCCGTGGAAGAGCACCTCGCTTCCAGGGACAAAGGCAAGATGTCGGAGGCGCCCCCGGTCCTGGCGTGCGGGTGCCCGTCCACACAGATCCAGACCTTCATCCCCTTGGGGTCCTGTGAGAAGGCCAATCAGCCCGCAATCCAGAGGTCAGAGGGGTCTGAACTGACCCACTGGCCGGTTCAGATCCGGCTGGTGCCCCCAAATGCCCCCTTCCTGAGGGGGACACACCTGCTCGTTGCAGCAGACTGTGCGGCTGTGGCCTGTCCGGATTTCCACAGGGATTTCCTGAAAGGCAAGGCGGTCATGTTGGGATGCCCCAAGTTTGATGATGTGGAAGAGTATGTTCACAAATTCAGGGACATCTTCAGGATGGCCGACATCAAGAGCGTCACCGTTCTCGACATGGAGGTGCCGTGTTGTTCCGGGCTCCCCAGGATTGTCATGCAGGGCATGGAAAAGGCCGGCAAAAAGATCCCCCTGGAAGAGGCGGTCATCACCCCCAGGGGGGAGATCCTCAAACGGGAAAAGCTGGCGGCCTGAGTGGGGGCTTAACCGAAAGGCACATTTCCGGATAAGGGCTTGTCAGGAAATAATTTTCACAGATCGGTCATGCTGCCTTTCGCCCTGAGGTATCGAAGGGTGAATGCTCCGCTCCTGGTTCGATACCTCAGCATGCGGGTTGACCATAGGTCTATTGTAAAGGTTATTTCCTGACAGATCCTAAGCACCGACAGATTCCTCAAAAACAGCCTGCTAACTGACGAGCAGAATGGAGATGTCCCTGCATCCGTGGAGGACCT
>JAFGPH010000093.1 GCA_016926135.1 Deltaproteobacteria bacterium | reverse complement strand
GGCCCAGGTTCTCGGTGCACGACGCTGAAAGGGACCCCAAATCACCGTCAGCCTCACCCCCGCAGTTGGGATGGGGTCCGTACCACGCGGAGACCACCACCCTGCTGGGACCTAGCTCGTTTCCGGAGACGACCTGGGTCACGCCCGTGATGATGAATTCGGACGCGTCATCTGAATCCACAGCAAACCAGTAGACCCCGGAATTCTGAACCACCATCCGGGCCGGGCCGGTCACACCGCTGAAGATGGTGAGGTAGTTTTCCTGGTCTGCGGCGGTGGAGCTGCCATAGTAGTTGGGTGATAGACTGTTTTTGGCAGGGATGTCAGTCCAAGGGTTTCCCCAGGCCTCGTCTATACCGAAATAAGTATTGTCATACCAGTACCTGGGAATGCCTGAGCCGTACCGGTTCTGCTCAATGGCAAAAATGCCCACCATGTTTTCAAACTCTTCGTGGTTATTGGGACTGCTGTTGTAAGCCACGGAACCCAAACCACCAAGTGAGTTGTCCGCCACGGGCCTCTCTTTGGATACCCAATCCCAGATGCGCTTGTCCGTGGTTGTAATCGTCCTCAGCAAGGGGTTTGACGTGGCGGAAGTCAGGGTGGTAGATGCGAACAGGTGGCGAGGTTTGGCGACCGTCGGCTCGGGCATGGGTGCGACCGAGGCGATGCTGATCCCCGATTTGTCCTTGTCATACTCCTTGCCCCAGGAGTGGGCGTCCTGGGGGATGAAGACCCGCTCCAGGATCACGCTGGAGCTTGCCGTCTCCGTGCCGTCATAGGAGCGCTTCCCGCCGTAGAGGACCTTCCTGACCGTGTCCATGCGGGACATGGTGAGGTAGTTCAGGAAGTTGCCGCTCCACTCCCCCATGGTGAAGTCGTACGCTGTGCCACTCTTGTTGCATGTCTTGTCCGTGTTCACGGAAACCGGGTAGAAATAGCTCGAACCGGTGCTATACTTATAGCACTTGTAGGGGTCGAAATAGCCGTAGTAATCGATGGTCGGGTCGTAGCGGATGTCCAGGGTCCCGTCACCGTTGAGGTCCGATGCGTCGTTGTATGCCTCGTAGTAGAGCTTGTGGTTCCGGCCCATCACCAGCATGACCAGGGGCGCCACCCCGGCCGTGAGAAAGGGTGGGACTGCCTCATAATCCCCTGAGGTATTGAGTGCCCGCGCGGCCGGTGGGAGAACCAGCAGGCCCCCTAAACACACAAGGGTCATCACCGCAACGACAAAAAGGCTTTTCCGTAACATCGTTTGCACTCCTGCAGCCATTGAAGAAGCTCAAGGCTCAAAGCTGAAAGCTCAAGGTCCCCATCCGATCATCTCCGTCATTGTTTCAGGGGAATCTGGATTTCCTGAACACGGTCGCCCAGTACCTTCATGTTGACCTTCTGGCCCTTCCGGATCTGGTGGAAATCCAACTGAATCTCGTTCACTATCCCTGGTTGATTCTCAACCAGCCGCGCTATCCTGATGTCGGGCATCACCCTGAAGTTCTTGCCATCCACCTGCAGGTATCGACCGCCACCCTCTTCCCGGGGCTTGGCCGTGACCTTTCCCTCGATCCAGAAAGGGTGCGCCATCTTGGGCGGCGTGGTCTCTGCAGGCGGTTTCCTCACCTGCGCCGTGGCAAGGGGCGGATTCACACCACAGAAAAGCGTTACCCCCATGAAAACCATCAAACCGATGATCACAAATCCCTTCTTCATCTTATCCCCCAGAATAAACAATCCGCTGATCCTAGTTGGGCTTCGCAAACCTTTCTGTCGGCCGCCCCCGCAACCAGATTCCCCTCCCCCGGCGGGAGGGGACAAAGGGGAGGGGGAAACACGAAGCCTGATCATTTGCTTCCCCCCGAGTGGCTGTCGATCCAGCCGAGAAATGCCTTCCTGGGGAGGACCCCTTCCACGAGGGTCCCGTCCGCCAGCATCACGGTCGGGGTGGCATGGATGCCGAGTTTCTCCGCAAGGTTCAGGGTCTGGGCCACCTGGGGGACCGGCCTCGCCGGTTTTGGGATCTGGAGGCCCTCCAGGCTGTCCTCCAGCAGGGCCAGGGACTTCGTCAGGACGATCGTCTCCGATCTCCAGAAGCTGTCTCCCACGGGGCCCTCTGGCTTCATCTTCAGATAGAAAGTGATGTCTTTTCTTTGATCAGAGACCTCCTTCACGGTTTGAAGCATGTCCCTGCACGGCCTGCAGGTCGGGCTCAGGAAGACCACCACGCGCTTCCCGCCATTGGGGTTCCCCAGTACCAGCGCATCCTCCAGGGGAACCTGGGCCGGGTCCACCCTGGGCGCGTTGAAAGAGACGAAGCTTTCCTCCGTAAGGTTTCGCATGCCCTGGAGGGCCATGATGGGTCCCCCCGTAAAGAACTTCTTCGACCTGTCGACGTAGAGGATGGCCTTTCCCGCCTCGGTCTCCCCGATGACCTCCCAGAGTCCCTCAACGGGGCTGCGGGTGACGCGGAGGACGGTGAATTTCCTGTTCTTGAACACAGGGGCCAGAAGGGCGGTCGCTTCTTCCCTGGTCAGGATGTCCCCCGGCTTTTTTCCTGCCGCACTCCAATCAACCGGCCAAAGAAGGGCCAGGAAGAGGAGCATCGCGATATGGGTTCTCATGGCCATGAATATTTCCCTTGCACCTTGCGCCTTGAGCCTTGAGCCGGCCTTAGATCATATGCCGCCACATGACCGCCACCGTGGCCCCTGAGCCCGCTGCAACCTGGCGCGCCTCTGAGTTGATATTGTGGACCATGTAAGCCCCGCTGCCGCTTGCGCCCTTGCCCTTTCCCTCATAGCCGGCAATGAGCTGTATGGCGCCGCCGGTGGAGAGCTGGGTGTTTCCCCAGATCCTGAGCCCGATCTGGCCGGTAGGCTGAGTCACTGCGATCGCGGCGTCATTCGTGATCGGCTCCTGCATCTGGGACCAGAAGTTGCCGTTGTAAACGCTCGCACTGCTGACGGTCACAGGGGTCGAAGGGGTGGCGGTGGGCCACCCCCTTTTGTCGATGCCCTGCTCCAGCAGTTCGGCGCCTGCCTCCGTGCCCCCGTCCGCAGAGAAGAAGGCAATCTTGTAAAACTTCTCGTTCCCCGCGATCTGGATTTCAATGTTGCTGATGGTGGAGGCGGATATGCCGATCACCGTGAGCATGACCAACATGAGCAGGGCCACGATCAGCACGGTGCCTTCCTCGTTATTGTTCCGTGAAAACTCCCCCTCCCGCAAACACCTGCGGGACGGGCCGTCCCCCATTCTGGAAGAGGGGGGGAAGATGGCTGAACCTGCTTTCTGAAGGAAGCGGGAAAAAGGATTGATTCCTCTGTGATCCTTTCGTTCTGTGCTCATAGGGTCATCCTCTATATGACGTCCATCTTGACATAGGTGAGGCCGGTCGTCTTCTGTGCGCCCTTCTCGTCCCACTGAACGGTGACGCGGATATACCTGGTATTGGTCAGAGGGCCTGCCGCCACCGAATAGTTGACGGTGTACTGACCTTGCGTGGTCGGAGAATAAGTCCCGACGGACAAGGCAGGGTTGGTGTAAGCAAGGGGGATCAACTGCTCCAGTTGGTTCATGGCAATGGTCGTCGCCTCGGTCGTGTTCCCGGCCAGGCTGATGCCGCCGAGGGATGCGGTCTGCATGGAGGCGATGGCCAGGATGCCGAAGGCCAGGATCCCCAGGGCGACCATGACCTCGATGAGCGTGAAGCCTTCACCTCTCTTGTGATTCCTCACCGTCCCACAGGTTGTTGCTTCCTTCATAATCACTCCCCATCTCCTGCTTCGGATTTCGACCTTCGAATTTCGAATTTCATGTGTCACAGTCCCAGGTTCCTGCACTTCACCCGGGCGCTCAGTTGTTTGGTGTGGTTGTCCTTGCTGGCTGTAAGGGTCACGACCACGGTTCTCACGTCCGCGGGAGTCGCCGTGACCGCTCCGCTTGCGTTCAGATACTGAAAGGACATGCCGCTGATATTCATGGCGACGGCGTTCCAGCCCCCCGCCGTCCCCTCCTGCTTCTGCAGGGCGGTCCCGGACAGCCTGTAGGAGCTGTACTCCGAAGTACCCGACTCGTAGCCATTCTTTCCGTTGCTGTCCCAGGTGAAGGTAATCGTGTTGGTCCCCAGCCATCCGGTCTGCCATGCCGCAGCGGCATTTCTGAAGCCGAAGGTCCCCGCGCTTGTGGGATCGTAGCCGATCATGCGGATGTCGCGCTCCAGGGTGTACATGGCGGACCTCAGGTTCTGCTGGGCCTCGGTCACGGCCTCGGTCACGGCGTAGGCCCTCTGCTGGGACATATAGGCGGAGTAGATGGCGCCCATGACCACCGCAAAGATGGTGATGGCCACCATCAGCTCGGTGAGCGTAAACCCCTGATTTCCCCTATTGCGCATTGTGGTATCGGACATCATTCCAACTCCTCCTATGGCGGCCAACCGCCGTCATACTTCTCAATGGTCACGAGTCCTGCAGGTTGCACGCGAAGCCTGTAATACGCCGAGTTCTTGTCATTGGAAAGATAGACAAACCAGTTCCCGGTCTGATTCGACCTGCCCCTGGAGTCGAAGGTAATGGTGGAAGGTGGACCGAAGGTCTGCCCCGATTCCCCCGCGAACAGGACCCCGCTCCACCGGTCGGCAAGAATAATGGGCTCGCTTTGCCCAGGAACCGTGTATCGGTGGCTGGGACTGGTACTGAATGTGACGTCCACTCTCCCATGCTGCTTGATGGCCTGTATCTTGGCCTGGTTCAGATTGGAATACATCTCCCTCACAGCCCCCTTGAGCCTGTAACCGGGCAGCCAGACGGCGAAACCTGCGATGGTGATGGAGCCCATGACGGCAATGATCACACAGGTCACAAGCACCTCAATAATGGTGAATCCTGCACATTCCCTACCGTGGCTCGGTCTCCTTTTCATGGCGGCTCCTTCTGAAGCATGGAGGAATCAAATGGAAGACTGAGCAAGATATATGCCACTGAATCCACAAATCCATATGTCCCTGGAATGGCATTTAAATTTGGCGTTTCTCTGGCGCAGGCGGCGAGGAAAGAAGGGGAGAAAGTGTTAATTTTTTTTCCACATGAAAGATTAGTTTACAGGACTGTTCACTGCCAGCTTCCCGATACATACTGCTGAAGACGAATCGCCCCTGTGCTCCAGCATGGACCGATCCTATAAAACGCCGAATGGGTTTCGTCGGTCAGATAGGCGTAGCCCGCATTGCATCTTCCGCGGGGGTTGAAGGTAATGGTGGGCACTGAAAAGGTCTGACCCTGAGGCCCCTGGAATTTCACCCCGCTCCCGTAGTCCTCCAGGGTCACGATCTTTGAGAAACCGGACACCAGATACCGATCCGGGGCCTGGCTGTAGGCGATGCTGCAGCTCGACCGGTTTTTGATGGCCAGCATCTTGGCTCGCTGCATATTGGAATAGAGTTCGCGGACCGCGGCCTTTAGCCGGGAATGGGGAAGCCAGGAGGAAAAGCCCGCCGTGGCGATCCCGCCCATGACGACAACGATGAGGCAGGCCACGATCACCTCGATCAGGGTGAATCCACGGCCGTCCTTTCCCAGTCTCGGTATGCTTTCCATATAGCCTCCTTTCTGTAACCTCATGTTGGATACCCTGGACCTTCGATACCTCAGGACGAACCGACTTTCCGATCATGCTGAGGTATCGAAGCATGACGCCTGTCCTCATACGACATATCCTATGATCAATTTCCGTGCCGTTGAACTCGATTTGAAATATGCTGACGAAATCACGAGACAAGTCATTCCCGAGTCTGCGTATCGGGCCCGAAGCAGGTGCGGCACCTGCACAAAAACGGTTGCAATTTGCCCAGAAAGGACGGACTCGTAATCAGACCCTTTCGTCCTGAGGTATCGAAGGACGAAAGGGGCGAATGGAGAATATCGGGGGCTTTCAACATGGTCGTCGGCAAAGGCAAATTGATCGAACTCTCGGTGGAGGGCCTTGCCTTCGGCGGGCAGGGTGTGGCCCGGGTCGACGGGTTCGTCGTGTTCATCAGGGGTGCCCTCCCGGGCGACAGGGTCGCGGCCCTGATCACGAGAAAGAAGAAGGCCTACGCCGAGGCAAGGCTCACCGAGTTGCTGGCCCCTTCCCCCGACAGGATAACGGCCCCGTGCCCCTATGCCGGGCACTGCGGCGGATGTCAGTGGCAGCACCTGCGCTACGAACGCCAGTTGGTTGTCAAGAGGGAACACGTCCGGGATGCGATGACCCGCATCGGGACGCTCCCTGATGTGCCGGTTCGCGATGTCATCCCGTCTGAAGAATCCTTTGGTTACAGAAACAAGATGGAGTTCTCCTTCTCCCAGCGTCGCTGGCTGCTCCCCGAAGAGATGGACACACACCCGGATGATCGGGGGTTCGCCCTCGGCCTTCACGTGCCCGGAACCTTTGACAAGGTTCTGGACGTGGAGGCCTGCCTGCTCCAGCCCGAAACGGGCAACCGGATTCTCAGGGTCGTGAAGAGCTTTGCCCGGGATTCAGGGCTCCCTGCGTATGGCATCAAGACCCATGAAGGTTTCTGGCGATTCCTGACCATTCGTCACAGCCCCCGCTTGGATCAATGGATGGTGAACGTGGTCACGTCGGAGGAAAACCAGGGCACCATGGCGTCCCTGACTGCGGCACTCCTCGAGGAGATCAGCCCGATCAAGACCGTGGTCAACAACATCAGCGCGAGAAAGGCGGCGGTCGCCGTAGGTGAACGAGAATCCGTGCTCTGGGGCGAGGGGACGATCCGGGACCGGCTCGGACCCTTTACCTTCCGCGTATCCGCCAATTCCTTCTTTCAGACCAACTCCCTCACGGCAGAGAGGCTTTACGCGAAAATTGTGGACTTTGCCGAACTGAGGGGCTCGGAGCTTGTGCTGGATCTTTACAGCGGCACCGGCACGATCCCGATCTTCCTGAGCGGGTGCACGAGCGGCGTAATCCTGGGCATGGAGATCAATGAGAGCGCCGTCAGGGATGCGGAGAGGAACTGCGCCGCCAACGAGATTGCCAACTGCCGCTTCGTCATAGGGGACATCAGGGAGGCCCTTGCAGCCTCCGAGTTGAAGCCGGATGTCGTCATCATCGATCCTCCCAGGGCAGGCATGCACCCCGACGTCCTGGCCCGGGTGATGGAACTGGCGCCGGATCGGGTGGTATATGTATCCTGCAATCCCCCGACCCTGGCAAGGGATCTCGCTTTGATGGTAAAGGACTATGAGGTGGTTGAGGTCCAGCCGGTGGACATGTTTCCCCACACCTACCACATCGAAGTCGTGACAAAGCTCGTGCGACGGAAATGAAGATGGTTTTTTGTTAAACCTGATTGACAATTGATGCTTTCTTTGTATGATGCTGACATTTGTATCCAAAGGGGGTGATTCCCATAACCGGAAGTAAAGGAAGAGCAGATCCCAGGGAGAAGCCTTTCGGTTTCATCATACCCCCGGCTTCACTGAGGTGTGAGATGCTTTCACACGTGCCGGGAAAAAGGTCTCAAACGACGTCGCGCTGCAACAGGACGGAGGGTTGACATGGCCCTGGTTTGAGATAGTGACTAGCAAGGCATATGAAGGCATCTCCTGAAGATCGGGGATGCTTTTTTCTTTCTAAAGGGAGGCATGGATCGACACCATGAAGGTCATTGTTCAGGACAATCAAATCGAGAAGGCACTGAGGGATCTCAAGAAAAAGCTCACCAAAGAGGGGTTTTTCTCCGAGATCAAGGAGCGACGTTTCTACGACAAGCCGAGCGTTCAGAAAAAGAAGAAACAGGCCAAGGCCGCCAAGCGGCGAAGAAAGAGAATGAGAAAGTTCAATTGATGCGAACGTCTTTGACGGCTTGCCGGAGAGCCGCCTCACCCCGTGCAGGATACGGGGTTGAGGGGGAACCCTTCACTCTATATTCGATGGAATCGTAAACGCTCATGATCACACTTCCGCTCACCCCCGCAGATGAAAATCCCCCTCTCCACCCAGGTGGGGGGAGAGGGTCGGGGTGAGGGGGTTGTATTTTCACGGTAAAAGCGCCGTTCACCCTGTTCGTCCTTCGATACCTCAGGACGCACGGTCTTTCCGATCATGGTGAAGCCTGTCCTGAGGTATCGAAGGATATCGAACCATGAAGGGAATGCCTTTGTAGGACTTTTTACAATTCCATCATTTTTGTTTTCCTTGACAAAAAGCCCTCGAGCGGGTAAATAGCCAAAGTCACGTTTTTCCTTACATATCCTTTCCTGCAAACAATACTTGTCAGACGAGGGTTATCCCTATGGAAAACCAAACGCACTCTTCTGAGAGGTTGCCCAAGGGAGGATGGATTTCTTCTCTCATCGACCTCATCCTTTCCTATTACGCTGACCTGATCGCCCGTCCCTTCGGGAGCGGCCTGGTCTACTTCCTTGCAGGCTTCATCCCTGCACTCGCCGTGGGCTGGATTCTCTTCCCCATGGCCCTCTATTCCAAACAGCCGCAGCCTCTCAACTTCAGCCACGCAGTCCACATCAACCCGGATATCGGGATCAGCGGGGATACGGAACAGGAAAGGTGCCTTTACTGCCATGCCTTCCGGGAAGACGGCACCTTTTCGGGGATACCCAAACTCGAGACCTGCATGGAGTGCCACGAGGATCCGGAGTCCCCCTACGGCGAAGACCCGGAGGAGCAGAAATTCCTCAAGGCATATGTCGCGGAGGAGAAGGAGGTTCCCTGGCTTTCCTACTACCGGCAGCCGGATTGCGTCTACTTCTCCCACATCGCCCACGTGAAGATGGGAAACCTGGATTGTCGGACCTGTCACGGAGATCACGGAAAGAGTGAGAACCTGCCTCCTTTTCAGCAGAACCGTCTGACGAAATACAGCCGGAACATCTGGGGGATGAACATCGCGGGATACAAATCAAACCCCTGGGACCGAATGAAGATGGACGACTGTGCGGAATGTCATAGCAAGACCGGGCACCCACAAAACAACGCCTGTTTCGTCTGCCACAAGTAGGGGAAGAGAGCCATGGACTTGAACGTGAAGAATCTCATCAAGTGGACGGCCTTCAACAGAAGGAATTTCATCAAACTCCTGGTGGGCGGGGCAGCCGGCATTCACCTGACGCCCCTTCCCTGGAAGCTCATGGACGATAGCGCCATCTGGACCCAGACCTGGCCGTGGGTGCCGGTCCCGGCCGAAGGCGCCGTCTCCCACGAGAAATCCCTCTGCCAGCTCTGCCCGGGAGGCTGCGGGATCGAGGTTCGGAAGGTGGATGAGCGGGCGGTCAAGATCGAAGGCCGCACCGACTTTCCCGTCAACCCGGGAGGGATCTGCCCGCTGGGGGCCGGCGGTCTTCAGCTCCTCTACAACGAAAACCTGCGCTTTACCGGCCCCATGAGACGCGTGGGGCCAAGGGGCACCGGCCCGTTCCTGGAGATCACGTGGGATGAGGCCCTCAAGGAACTGGCCGACAGGATCTCCCTCCTGAGGCGGCAGGGGAGACCAGAGGCCATGGCCGCCGTGGACGGGAACCGATGCGGTACCACGATATCCCTCCTTGTTCAGAGGCTCATGGATGCCTGTGGCAGCCCCAACTACGTGCGAATGCCCTGTGCCGAGGATACGGTGCGGACAGCCAACCGGCTCATGATGGGAAACGACGGTCCCGTGGCCTATGATCTGGAGAACGCCGATTTCATCCTCAGCTTCGGGTGCGGACTCATCGAAGGATGGGGGGCGCCGGGAAGGATGATTCACGCCTGGGGGCTCTGGAACGATGACCCGGCGAAGAAGAAGGTCCGGGTGGTGCAGATCGAATCCAGGGCATCCAACACCGCCTCCAAGGCGGATCGATGGCTGGCCCCTCTGCCCGGCACCGAGGGCGCCCTGGCCCTGGGGCTTGCCCATGTCATCCTCAAGGAAGGTCGCTTCAACACCTCCTTTGTGGCGGATCACACCACCGGGTTCACCGACTGGACCTCCAAAGACGGCAAGGAGCACCAGGGCTTCAAGACCGTCGTTTTGCGGAAGTACTCTCCCGAGGCGGTATCCAGGATTACAGGCGTTGACACCAAGGAAATCGTTTCTCTGGCCTTGGATTTCGCAAAGGCCAAGGCCCCGGTGGCAATCTGCGGCAAGGGAAAGGGGTCCCTCAACGGGAGTCTCCTGGAATTCATGGCCGTCCAGGCCCTGAACGCCCTGGTGGGGAACATCAACCAGCCGGGTGGGGTCATCGTGGCCGATCCCTTGCCCCTCACCCCTTTCCCCGAAGTTCAGAAGGATGCCGTCGCCTCGGAGGGCCTCAAGAAGGGCCGCCTCGATCAGGGGGGGAGCAAGGGCTTTCCCTTCACCCCATCCCTGATCAACAACCTTGCCGAAGCCGTCCTCCAGTGCCCAAGGTCACCCGTCGACCTCCTTCTGGTCTTCTCGGCCAATCCGGTTCACAGCCTGCCGGACGGGGGCGCTTTTTCTTACGCCGCCCAGAAGATCCCTTACATCGTGAGCTTTTCTCCTTACAGGGACGACACGGCCCTCATGGCCGACCTCATTCTCCCGGACCTGACCTACCTGGAAAAGACGGAAGACATCGTGTGGCCGGCCGGCCTTCAATACCCCCTATTCGGCTTGACCAGGCCGGTCGTCAAACCCCTCTATCGCGCCAGGCAGAGCGGCGATGTGATCATCGCCCTGGCCGGAAAGATCGGCGGAAACGTGGCTGCCTCTTTCCCGTGGAAGAATTTCGAGGAGTCCCTCAAGTTCAGGGTAAAGGGGCTGTTCGAGTCGGGCGGCGGGCTCACCCGGTACGACGGCGCCAGACCGGTCTGGAAGGGTCTCAAAGACCGGGTTTCCCCGTCATCGGGGTCCGGATCCTTCGACGAACTGTGGAAGAAAATGGCGGCCGGCGGGATGTGGTACCGTCCTTTCCATGAATTCAAGCGATGGGAGACCCTCTTCAAGACGCCGTCGGGCAAATTCGAGTTCTACAGCACCGGTGTCGAGCAGGCATTGGCGGCGTTGGCCGCGGAAAGCGATCCCAAAACGGCTATGGCCCGGATGGGGATCACCGTGGAGGGAGACGAGGCCTGCCTACCCCATTACGAGAAGGCCGGCCCAGGGATCGATAGGGAAAGGTATCCGCTCCGGCTGATCCCCTACGAGCTGATCAACCTCTCCAGCGGCTGGGCGCCCAATCCCCACTTTCTGAACAAGACCCTCTTTGACACCCAGGTGAGGAAGCAGGACTCCTTTGTGGAGATCAACCCCAGGACCGCCGCACACTACGGCGTGAAACAGGGCGATTCCATCCTCATCGAATCCCCCAGGGGCAGCCTGTCGGTGCGGGTCACCCTTTGCGAGGGCGCCATGCCGGGCGTTTTGTTCCTGCTCATGGGACTGGGGCACAAGGCCTACGACGAATACCAGTGGGGCAAGGGAGCCAACGTGTGCGAAATCCTGGACGGGGGCAGGGATCCGCTCAGCGGACTGCCGGCCTGGTGGGAGACGAGAGTCAGGCTGAGGAAGGTCTGACCCGGGTCGCCGTCTCCTTGCGGGCATGATTTGGAGTCAAAGGATGGTGCTGCAACATAGACAGATTGGAGGATTTGGAGGATCAGAGTGTCGGAGTGTCGGGACTTTCTCTTCTGCCCGGTACTCCAGTACTCCATCACTCCATCACTCCGGTCTTTTCTTGGTGATACGGGGTGAATGATGAAGAAAGAGGTGAAGGGAAAATACAAATACGGAATGGTCATCAACCTGGACAAGTGCACCGGTTGCGGGACCTGCGTGATCGCATGTGCGGCGGAGAACAACATCTCCGTCAGGCCCGACGAGTCCGACAAGGAGCGCGGCATCTCCTGGATGCAGCTCTACCGCATCGACAACGGCAAGCCCTTTCCCGACACGGAGTATTCCTTCTTTCCCAGGCCCTGCATGCACTGTGACCACAATCCCCCCTGCGTTTCCGTGTGCCCGGCTACCGCCACGACCGTCGATTACCCGACCGGGATCGTGAGCCAGATTTACACCCGCTGCATCGGCTGCCGGTACTGCCAGGCCGCATGCCCTTACCACGCCCGATATTTCAACTGGTGGGACGGGATCTTCCCCAAGGGCATGGAGCGATACCTCTCTCCGGAGGTCTCCCCCCGCATGAGAGGGGTCGTCGAGAAATGCTCCTTCTGCCACCACCGTCTCATGAGGGCCAAGTCCAAGGCCTATGCGGAGGGAAGAAGAGAAATCGAGGAACACGAGTACGTCACGGCCTGCACCGAAGTCTGTCCGGCCCAGGCCATCACCTTCGGGGATCTCAACAACCCCAAGCACAAGGTCTCTCAGCTCGCCAAGAGCCCGAACGCCTTCAGGCTCCTGGAGCGACTCGGAACGGAACCCAAGGTGTACTATCTCAGTTCCAACCCGTGGGTGAGGGAAGCGGCGGACAACTATTTGCCCCAGGAGAGGGGCGCGGCCGGCAAGGCCGTGGGCTGAATGCGACACACTGACGAATCTGCGAGGAGGATGAATTCATGGACTCGGCTTTGATCCCGGAAGGTTTGAAGAGGTGCTCCCCCTGGAAGTTTCTTTTCTGGACCTTGCCGTGGCTGGCACTTCTGGCCTGGGGGGGGTTGAGCGCCTTTCTGTGTCTGTGGAAGGGGCTGAATCAGACCAACATGAGCAACATCTTCGCCTTTGCCCTCTGGATCGTGTTTGACCTGGCCGTCATCGCCCTGGGCGCCGGGGCCTTCTTCACGGGCTTCCTCACGTATATCATCGGCAAGAAGGAACTCAAGGACATCATCAATGCGGCCGTGATCGTAGGTTTCATCTGTTACTCGGGCGCCGTGGCTATGCTCGGCATCGACATCGGTCAACCCCTGAGAGGCTGGTTCATCTTCTGGCATGCCAATGTCCATTCCATGCTGACCGAAGTTTCCTTCTGCATCACCTGTTACCTGGGCGTCCTCGCCATCGAGTATCTGCCCCTGATCCTGGAGAACCGGAAGATCGACGAGATCCCGGACTTCCGCTCGTTCGGTCACAACCTGCACCACATCATGGCGGTCTTTGCGGCCACGGGGACCTTTCTTTCCTT
>JAFGPH010000544.1 GCA_016926135.1 Deltaproteobacteria bacterium | reverse complement strand
TCGGGGAAAGGGTGGGCCTGATCAAGGTGCGCCTCTACCATCCCTTCTGCTCAGAGGAATTCCTGAGGGCCCTCCCGGCCACGGCCGGGAGGCTCGCCGTGCTGGACAGGACCAAGTCGCCGGGGGCACTCGGTGAACCCCTCTACCGCGATGTGTGCACGGCCCTTCTGGATGTTCCGGAACGGCCCATGATCGTGGGCGGACGTTACGGCCTGGGCAGCAAGGACTTCACACCCACCATGGTCAAGGCCGTCTTCGACAACCTTCGTTCCTCCGGCCCCAAAAACCACTTCACTGTGGGTATCGTGGACGACGTGACCCATACATCCCTGGAACAGGGAGAGCAGATCGACACTTCCCCCAAGGGAACGGTCCGGTGCAAGTTCTGGGGCCTGGGCGCCGACGGCACGGTTGGAGCCAACAAGAACGCCATCAAGATCATCGGCGAGAATACGGATATGTACGCCCAGGCCTACTTCGCTTATGACGCCAAAAAATCGGGCGGCATCACCATGTCCCACCTGCGCTTCTCCCCCCAGCTCATCCAGTCCCCCTACCTCCTCACCTACGCGGACTTCATCGCGTGCCACAACCCCGCCTTCGTGGGGCAGTACGACATCCTGGAAGGGATCCGGGAGGGAGGTTCATTTCTCCTGAACTCCCCCTGGAGCGCGGAGGAAATGGAAAAGGAACTCCCCGACTCCATGAAGCGCACCATTGCAGTGAAGAAGCTCACTTTCTACAACATGGACGCCGTCAAGATCGCCACCGGCCTCGGGCTCGGAGGCCGGATTAACATGATCATGCAGGCCGCCTTTTTCAAGATTGCCAACGTTATCCCGCCCGAAGAGGCCTTCGACCACATGAAACGGGCCGTGAAAAAGACGTACGGGAAGAAGGGCGACAAGGTCGTACAGATGAACATGGACGCGGTGGACAAGGCGGTAGGGGCCCTTCAGAAGATCGAGGTCCCCGCCTCATGGGCCACCGCGGGGCAGGATCTGTACAGAGAAAAGGATGAACCCGAATTCGTACAAAAGGTGATGCAGCCCATGCTGGCCCAGCAGGGGGACAAGCTGCCGGTGAGCGCCTTCAGCCCAGACGGGATCTTCCCCACGGCCACCACCCAGTATGAGAAGCGGGGAATCGCCATCTACACGCCGCAGTGGGTTCCCGAGAACTGCATACAGTGCAACCAGTGCGCCTTTGTCTGCCCCCACGCGGTCATCCGGCCCGTGCTGGCAAGGAGCGAGGATCTTGCCAGCGCCCCTAAGGATTTTGTGACGGTGGAGGCCAAGGGCAACGAACTCAAGGGCTGGCGGTTCCGGATCCAGGTGAGCCCCCTGGACTGCACCGGTTGCGGTAACTGCGCGGACGTCTGCCCGGCCAAGGAAAAGGCCCTGGTCATGAAGCCTTTGGGGACACAGACCGATGCCCAGGTCCCCAACCACAAGTTCTCCCTGAGCCTCCCCGTGGTGGACAACCTCATGCCCGCGACCTCCGTAAAGGGCAGTCAGTTCCGCCAGCCCCTCTTTGAGTTCTCCGGGGCGTGTCCGGGGTGCGGCGAAACCCCTTATATCAAGGTGATCACCCAGCTCTTTGGCGAGCGCATGATCGTCGCCAATGCCACAGGTTGTTCGTCCATCTACGGAGGGTCGGCACCCAGCTGTCCCTACACCGTGAGCCAGAACGGCCTAGGCCCGGCCTGGGCCAATTCGCTCTTCGAGGACAACGCGGAGTTCGGTCTGGGCATGATGCTGGGCGCCACACACCGTCGTGCCAAGCTCGCTGATCTTGTGCGTGAGGCCACGCAGGGCGAGGTCTCGGAGGAGCTGAAGCAGGCATTCCAGTCATGGCTGGACCACTTCCAGGACGGCGAGAAGTCTCGGGAATGCGGGGACAGAATCGCGGATCTCATCGGGGCGGAGATCGGGGAAGAACCCGAAAAGACAACTCCCATCCTCCAGGAGATCCTCGAGAGAAGCGATTACCTTACCAAGAAGTCCGTCTGGATCTTCGGGGGGGACGGCTGGGCCTACGATATCGGTTACGGCGGGCTCGATCACGTCATTGCTACTGGACACGACGTCAATATCCTGGTTCTGGATACCGAGGTATATTCCAACACAGGGGGCCAGTCCTCCAAGTCCACGCCAACCGGCGCGGTGGCCAAGTTTTCGGCGAGCGGCAAGCCCACACGCAAGAAGGATCTGGGCAGAATGGCCATGACTTACGGTTACGTGTATGTGGCCTCCGTGGCCATGGGGGCCAACAAGAACCAGTACATAAAGACCCTCGTGGAGGCGGAGACTTACGACGGTCCATCCCTCATTATTGCGTACGCCCCCTGCATCAACCACGGCATCAACATGGGGAGGAGTCAGAACGAGGAGAAAAGGGCGGTGGAATGCGGATACTGGCCCCTCTACCGATATAACCCACGGCTGAAGGCAGAGGGCAAGAACCCCTTTGTCCTGGATTCCAAGGAACCCACGGCCGATCTCAGGGAGTTTCTCATGGGAGAGGTGCGATATTCCAGTCTCACCATCACCTTTCCTGAAAACGCGGAGGTGCTCTTCAAGAAGGCCGAGGAGGACGTAAAGGACCGGTTTGAAACCTACAAGAGAATGGCAGGGTGAACGTCCGGAGGGATGATGATCCGATGAAACCGCAATTCCTGTACCAGGACCCTTTCCCATTGTCCGCCGATGCCACCGAGTATCGCCTGCTGACAAAGGATTACGTTTCCAGAGTCTCCTTCGAGGGGAAAGACGTCATCAGGGTTTCCCCCGACGGCCTGAGCCTTCTGGCAGAGGCTGCCTTCAAGGACGTAGCACACCTCTTGCGACCCGCCCACCTGGCCCGGTTGAGGCATATCCTGGACGACCCCGAGGCGTCTCCGAACGACAGGGTTGTGGCCCTGGAGTTATTGAAGAATGCCGTTATCGCTGCTGAGGGGATCTTTCCCATGTGTCAGGACACCGGGACGGCGATCATCATTGGCAAAAAGGGACAGCAGATCTGGACCGGGTATTCCGATGAGGAAGCCCTTTCCAGGGGGATTTTTCATGCCTACACGGAAAACTACCTCCGCTACTCCCAGAATGCGCCCCTTTCCATGTACGAAGAGGTGAACACGGGGTGTAACCTGCCGGCCCAGATCGATCTGTATGCAACAGAAGGGAACTCCTACAGTTTTCTTTTCATCGCCAAGGGAGGAGGTTCGGCCAACAAGACCTTCCTCTTTCAGGAAACCAAGGCGGTCCTCCATCCCGACATTCTGACCCCCTTCCTCATCGCGAAGATGAAGACCCTGGGTACCGCCGCATGCCCTCCCTATCACCTGGCCTTTGTGGTAGGGGGTACGTCGGTGGAGACCAACCTGAAGACCTTGAAGCTTGCCACTGCGGGGTACCTGGATCACCTCCCCGCAGAGGGCAATTCCCGGGGGCATGCATTCAGGGTCCCGGACCTGGAGGAAAACCTCCTGAAGGCATCCCGGGACCTCGGCATCGGCGCCCAGTTCGGCGGCAAGTACTTCTGCCTCGATGTGAAGGTCATCCGCCTCCCCCGGCACGGTGCATCCTGCCCGATCGGGGTGGGGGTGAGCTGCAGCGCGGACCGGAACATCAAGGGGAAGATCACCGGAGAGGGCATCTTTCTGGAAAAGCTGGAGGCGCAACCCGCCAGGTTCCTGCCTGAGCCGCCTTGGTCCGATCAGGGGGGTGAGGTGAGGATAGACCTGGACAGACCGATGAAGGAAATCCGTGAGGCCCTCAGCCGCCATCCCGTGTCCACCCGCCTCAGCCTGAATGGAAGGATCGTGGTGGCCAGGGACATCGCGCATGCCAAGCTGAAAGAACGAATCGACCGGGGGGAGGATCTTCCAGGCTATTTCAAAGAACACATCATCTACTATGCCGGTCCGGCCAAGACGCCTCAAGGATATGCCGCAGGCTCATTCGGCCCCACCACGGCCGGCCGCATGGACACCTACGTTCCTCTGTTCCAGCAGAGGGGAGGTTCCCTGGTCATGCTCGCCAAAGGCAACCGTTCGCCTATGGTAAAGGATTCCTGCAGAAAGCACGGTGGATTCTATCTGGGCTCCATCGGCGGAGCGGCTGCCCGATTGGGAAAGGAATGCATTACCCACATGGAAACCCTGGAGTACCCTGAACTGGGGATGGAGGCGATCTTTCTCCTCACCGTAAAGGATTTCCCCGCCTTTATCATCACCGATGACAAGGGAAACGACTTCTTCGAAAGCCTGCTGGGTTGATTCCATGGATTTTTTCTCTTGACACCGGAGGCACCTGCATCCATATAAGGCGTCGGTTCTTCTCGCTGAACACAAGATATTATGCCCCCTGACAATCGGACCGACAGAAGGACGGAACCATGCTTGAACACCTGTTTTCGCCATTCCGGATTAGAGGTCTCCTTCTCAGCAACAGGATCGTCATGCCCGGGCTTGCCTCCTTCCTGATCGAGGACGACGGCGCCATTACCGACAAGACGGTCGAACACTACAGGATGCGCGCATCCGGAGGCCCGGCCATGGTGATCATGGAGGCCTGTTCCGTGGCGCCGGAAGGAATCGTATCCCTCCACCAGGCCAGAATCTACGACGACCGCTTCCTCGGCGGCCTCTCCAGGATTGCCGCCGTCATCAAGGAGGAAGGGGCACTGCCCGCAGTCCAGATCCATCACGGAGGCAGGCAGACTTCCTCCCGGATCATCCAGAGAAAACCCCTCGCTCCCTCCAACCTGCCCTGCCCCACCATCAGCGGTGAGGTGGAACCCCTCAGTCTGGAGGGGATTCAGAGGATCATCCGCAAATTCGGGGAAGCCGCGGAGAGGGCTGTTCAGGCCGGTTTCCAGCTCATCGAGATCCATGGCGCCCACGGCTACCTCCTCAACCAGTTCCTCTCCGCCTTCTCCAACATCCGCCAGGACGCCTACGGAGGGGACACGGCACGCAGGGCCCGCATGGTCATGGAGATCATCCAAGAGGTGAGGAAAAGGGTGGGAGAGGCATTCCCCATCTCCTTTAAAATCAGCGCCCAGGAGTTCGTGCCCGGCGGTCTTACCGTGGAAGAGAGCATCCAGGTCCTCAAGGCCCTCGTTCCATGTGGCCTGGATATCGTGCAGGTCTCTGCCGGAAATGACGCCACACCGGAGTGGATCTGCCAGCCCATGTTCATGGAAAAGGCCTGCCTCGCCAACTCGGCCGCCAGGATCAAGGAGGTCTTGAGCATTCCCGTCATGGCCGTAGGCCGTATCAATGATCCCCTCATCGCGGAAGCCCTTGTGCGCGACAACAAGGCGGACCTTGTCTGCATGGGCCGAGGACTACTGGCGGACCCTGAAATGCCCAAAAAGGCCAAGGAAGGCCGGCTGGACGATATCAGGATCTGCATCGCCTGCAACACCTGCATGGAATCCATTTTCCGAAGGGGTCGCGTGGAATGCCTGGTGAATCCCACACTGGGTCGCGAAAAAGAGATGGTGATCCGTCCGGCCCAGACCCGGAAGAAGGTGATGGTCATCGGAGGCGGTCCCGGGGGCCTGCAGGCCGCGTGGGTCGCTGCGAGAAGGGGTCATGAGGTGCATCTCTATGAAAGAAGCGCAGAGCTCGGCGGCCAGTTGAACATGGGGAGCGTGACCGGATACAAGAAGGAGCTCCTGAGCATCGTCGATTACCAGAAGAGACAGATCGCAAAACACGGCGTCACGCCCCATCTCGGCCACGAGGTAACGGTCCAAACCGTCCTGAAGGAGAACCCTGACGTGGCGATCCTCTCCACAGGCTCGGTGCCGGTGACGCCTTCCGTTCCGGGCATCGATAAGCCCATTGTGTGCATGCTTCCGGACATTCTCAACGGCAAAAGGCCTCCGAGCAAGAAAACGGTCATCATCGGAGGGGGGGCCACGGGTTGCGAGGCGGCCTACTACCTGGCCGATCACCAATGCCAGGTGACCGTCGTGGAACAGCTCCCCAAGATCGCGGTCCAGCTGGAGTCCATCACCCGAAAGGTCCTTATCAAGGGACTCAGAGAAAAGAGGGTTCAATTCAAGACGGAGTGCAGGCTATCCCGCGTCGAGGACAACGGCGTGTGGGTTACCGACAAGGAAGGTAGAGAGTCTTTCCTGGGAGCGGAGGTCGTCGTGGTCGCCGTCGGGAACAGGCCCGAGAACAGCTTGTACGAGGAGATCAAGGCCCTGGGGATCCCCGTGCATCAGATCGGAGACTGCCTGGAGCCAAGAAGCGCCAAGTCCGCCATCTACGAAGGAGCCGTCGTCGGCCGGGAAATCTAATGCATTAGTAGTGTTGATGGCTTCCAGTGTCGTGTCCCATAAATACCTACATGTTCTGAGACCGTCCACGGAACCCCACACCACCAAAGGCAGCCTTGGGAGTGGTCCCTCAGGACGCACCCGATTTGGCCCTCTTGATCAGATCATCCCCGTGCTGCTCCAGGAAGACGTCCAGATCATCCTTCCATTCACCCATGATGTGGAGCCCCTGCTTTTTGAGAAGCCGGTTTTCCAGGATACAGTTGGCGGGCCTTTTGGCGCCCGTCTTGAAATCCCTCAGTCTGCCGGGCTCCAGGGATGTCTGGATCTTGAGTTTCTTGAGAACGTACACCGCACACTCGAGGCGGCTGCAGTATCCTTCCGAGCTGGCATGGTAGGTTCCCCTCACGTCCGCGTTGATGAGCTCCCTGATCTGGAGGGCCAGGCGGTAGGTCCACGTGGGGGAACCGATCTGGTCGTTCACCACCTTCAGGGTCTTCCTCTTCTTGCGCAGGACCTTGTTCAGGATGGAGGTGATGAAGTTCTTGCCGTTGATCCCGTACAACCAACCAGCCCGTACGATGATATAGTCGAAGGCGTTGTCACGGACCGCAACCTCGCTCTCCATTTTGCTCCTTCCATAGGCGGAGATGGGGTCCATGGAGTCATCCTCAAAATAAGGCTGCGGGATCGGTTTCTCTCCACTGAAGATGTAGTCCGTGGATATGTGAATCATCTTGCAGTCGAACCTTGCACAAGCCTGAGCAAGATTGCGGGGACCCTCCACGTTCACCTTTCTGACAGCGAAGGGCTCTCTTTCGCAGGCATCCACATCCGTGAAGGCGGCGCAGTTGAGGACGACATCCGGGCACAGGTGCTGTATCTTCTCGATCACCCTGTCCCAACTGACGATATCGAGTTCCTTCCTGTCCGGAGCAATGATTTCATGCTCCTTGCCCAGTACGTTCCTGCAGTCGCTTCCTAACATCCCCTTGCTTCCGGTGATGAGAATCTTCATATGGAACCCGCCTCCTAAGGCCTCTCCATTTCCCCGGATTCTAACACATCCCCGTGGGCATAGTCACTATGAGTTTGTGGGCGATGAAAGTCCGCACTCCGTTTCAGCGCATGGGTTTGACTGATATGGTCATCCCGGCGATCGAACGGTTTAACCGATATTGCAGGGCAGCGAGTCTTTGAATATTATTCAGTCCGTGGAAACGGATTTAGACTTGCCTGGAACTCTACACTAGTGCTAACCTTTTCGTGCGCGTGATCCTTCGACTGAGGGACGTCCAGGCGCCACAGTTCATTGGACCCTTTCACCACCTGTACCGTGAATACCCAGGGGTACGCCTTGATGAATTTTCTTCTCATCCCACTGCTGGGTCTCATGCCCTTGATCGCCAATGCGAAAGAGGCCCCACCCGCAGTTCCAGTGGACCGAAATATCATCCAGGGCATAGAGCTTCTCTATCAGGGGGAGACCGACAGGGCGGAAGAGATTTTCCGTGGTCTCGTCTCAACGAGACCCAGGGATCCGGCCGGTTACTTCTATCTCGCCATGGTGAGCTGGTCCAGGCTTTCATCCGGATTCTGGGGCCGCGAGAGCGTGGAAGAGTACACCGAGCGTATCGACCTCGCCATCTCGAAGGCCAGGGCCGTGATCGGAGAGGGTGTGCCCAATTCCTATACCTACTTCTACTTGGGAGGGGCCCTCGGCTTCAAGGGTAGGTTCAACCTGATGGAGCACAACTGGCTCTCCTCCTTTTTTCTCGCCCTGGACGCCATCGATGCCCTCAAGACGTGCCAGCGAATGGACCCTTCCAACAAGGATGTGCTGCTGGGCCTGGGAATATTCGACTACTACACGGCCAAACTTTCGGGTGTCCTGAAGTTCCTCACCTATCTCCTCCTCCATAAGGGAGACAGCGAGGAAGGACTCCGGAAGCTCCGCGTTGCCGCCGAAGAGGCCACCTACTCCTCCATAGAGGCCAAAAGCGTGCTGCTCCACATCTACCTCTTCATGGAGGGCAATCATCACAAGGCCCTCCCCCTGGCCAAGGAGCTGACAATGAGATTTGAGAGGAGCCCGCGCTACAAGTACCTGAAGGCCCTCGCCTACTCCAGGCTGCGCATGGATTCCAGAACCACGGAACTGCTGGACTCCATGCGGTCCCTGGCCAAGGAACAGACATCCGAAACGCAAGCGGCGATCTGGATCCGTCAGGCCCTGTACCTTGAAGCCACCCAGGCGCTCGATGATGAATGTTATGATGATGCCCGTTCCAGCCTGGACAGGATCCTCTCCATGCCGGACCCGATTCACGACCCTTCCATGGTGGCGTGGCCCCTTCTGAAGAAGGGAATGAGCTACGATCTGGAGGGAGAGAGGGAAAAGGCACTGGTCCTTTACAGGCGCGTCATGAACATGGAAAACGGAGCCGGGGCCCAGTTCCTCGCAGAGAAATATGCGGACACCCCCATCGAAAAGAAAGATCCCTTTATCGGGTATTGACTCGTCATGATCCGAACCCGTTTTCACATCCTTGGCCTTCTCATTCTCCTGCCCCTCCTCGGCGGATGTGCGTCCCTTGCCCTGAGGCTGAACCCCTCCCTCCTCACCAACATGACCCGATCCCTCTTCGAGGAGTGTGACACTGAACTGGCCAGGGAGGCCCTTCCGGGAAGTCTCAAGATGCTGGAGGGGCTTCTCAAGAGCGATTCCCAGAACAGACAGATCCTTGCCTCCCTCTCCATGGGATTCGGCGGATACGCGCTGCTCTTTCTGGAAGCGGACGATCCTGCGAGGGCATCCCACTTCTACCGGCGATCGAGAGAATATGGCGTTCGGGCACTGGGGAGCAAAGGGGATTCGCTCAAAGACCCTGAAACACCGGAACCGCAGGTACAGGCCCTTATGGCGGCCCTGGGCCCGGAGGACCTGGATGCCCTGTTCTGGACCAGCTTTTCCTGGAACGGGTGGATCAGCCTGAATCTGGACAAGCCTTCCGCCATAGCGCAACTGGCGCCTTCCCAGGCATGTCTGAAAAGGGTGATCGAGATCGACGGCTCCTATTTCCACGGATTACCCTGCATCCTGGAGGGGGTCCTGCTTTCGGCCAGGCCTTTGCTCCTGGGCGGAGAGCGGGAAAAAGCCCGGGCACGTTTCGAAGAGGCCCTCGAAGTGAGCCGCAGGAAATTCTTTCCCGCCCAATACTATTATGCCAGATACTACGCGGTGGCGGTGCAGGACAGAGAGCTTTTCCTCTCCCTCCTGAGTGAAATCATCCATGGAAATCCGCAGGAGTTGAAGGAGGTGTGCCTCATCAACACGGTCATGCAACACAAGGCGGTCATGCTCGCACGGCAGGCGCAGGAGCTTTTCTTCTAGCAGTGTCGTGCCCCATAGATACCTGTACAAATGCCGGGCGCTTGAGGGGCCGTCCTGAGGATGGTCTCTCGGGGTCGCAACTGATCTAGGAGGTCCTTTGTGAAGAAGATTTCTTTTGTCGCGGCTCTTATGATGAGCTTCATCGCAGGACTGCTTTTTCTGTCATCCTCGGCCCAGGGGGCAGAGAGAACCCTGATCAAATTCGCCACGCTGGCACCCGAGGGCTCCGCATGGATGAAGACCATGCGGGAGATGGACAAAACCGTAAGAGAGAAAAGCCAGGGGCAGGTCGCATTCAGGCTCTACGCCGGTGGTGTTGCGGGCGATGAACTGGATGTCCTCAGAAAAATCCGCGTCGGCCAGATACACTCCGCGGCCTTCTCCGGTGTGGGCTTTGGCGGAATCCTTCCCATGGTGAGGGTCCTGGACCTGCCCTTCCTTTTCCGGGACTACGGGGAGATCGACCGGGTCCACGAAGAACTGGAGGACTATTTCTCGGACCGCTTTCGCGAAAAGGGGTTTGAGCTCCTCTCCTGGGCCGAGGTGGGAAACGTGCATCTTTTTTCCCAGGAACCCATCCGGAGAATCGGGGACATGGCCCGGCTGAAGGTGTGGTCCTGGACTGGAGATCCGATCGCCAAGGAGACCTTCACCC
>JAFGPH010000543.1 GCA_016926135.1 Deltaproteobacteria bacterium | reverse complement strand
GGTTTTCCAACACCCGTTACGAGCGATGCGACCGAGGGCCGCAACCGAATGCAGGCCCTGCGGCTTTGTTGAGGTCTGCCCGCAGGGAGGCTTCGCTTTTAGACAGCGAGGCTTTTGAGCGAACCCCGATTGACAATCACGCGACTGTATCTATGTTATAACTCAATACAGGATATTTTCAAGTTGAACCCGCCCAGGAATTGGGGCCACGAGCCGGGTTACACGATGTGTAGACCCGGCATTTTTTATGGAGGGAACAGAAATGAACACACAGGTTGAAACCATGAAGGCAAACATTGCGGAATTGAACCCCCTGCTGATGCCGGAAGCTTTTTCCAGGCTGGATGACTCGGACGATCGGGTGTACTACTCCAGGGATCGTTTTGTCAGCCACCTGGACTCCCTTGCCCTTCAAACCGTGGGGCACCTGATCGGATCCCTGATCGTGGAAAAGGACCCGGTCATCCTCGACCTGATGGCCGGCTGGGACTCCCACCTGCCCGAGACGATTCTTCCCGCGAAGGTGATCGGTCTGGGCCTCAATGAAGAGGAACTGAAGGCCAACAAGGCCCTGACCGACTACGTGCTCCACGATCTGAACAGGGAGCCTCTTCTGCCTTTTCCGGACCACGCCTTTGACGCGGTGATCAATACGGTCTCGGTGGATTACATGACCCGCCCGCCGGAGGTCTTTCGAGAGGTGGGGAGGATCCTGAAGCCGGGAGGGCTTTTCCTGGTCATCTTTTCCAACCGCATGTTTCCCCAAAAGGCGGTCAAGGTGTGGCGCGACTCCAGCGAGGAGGAGCGGCTTCTCCTGGTGGAGGACCTCTTCAACCGGTCGGGAATCTATGAAAAACCCTCCCTCTTTGTCTCCAGGGGGAAACCCCGTCCCCCGGACGACAAGTACGCCCATCTCGGGATACCCAGTGATCCCGTCTATGCAGTCTATGCCGACACGACCGGCGCCACGCAGGGCAGAGAGCCCCGACCCGAGGTCGCTTTGCACTACGGCGAACCCCTCGGCAAAGAGGAATTGCAGAAAAGGGAGAAGGCCGTTAAACATACCCTGAGCTGCCCCCACTGCGGCGAGAAATTGTCCAAGTGGGAAGTACCTCACAACCCCTTTGCATACACGTGGGACAATGACTTCATGTACATCTGTTTCAACGATGCCTGCCCCTACTTCGTGAGGGGCTGGGACTTCATGAGCAGGGAGGGCAACCGGGGAGTCTCCTACCGACTGATGTACAATCCGGAAAAGGATTGCTGTCAGCCAATCCCCGTGCCGAGTCACAAGGCGCTTCGGGAAGGGATCATCGATTGAGCACAAATCCATTCACCTGAGACCTCAATTGTGGTAGGAAAGAACAAAGGCCTAACCGTGCGACGCTTACGGTTCAAGGAGAACGCTCGGCACAGGGGAGAAGATCAGGATGATTCAGAAGATGGAACAACTCCTGAGGGAGAAGGACATCTGCGTTCTGGCCACGGCATCTGAAAACCGGCCTCACTGCTCCCTCATGGCCTATGTGACGGACGACCTTTGCCGTAAGATCTACATGGTCACCGTTAGAGAAAGCACGAAGTACAGGAATCTGACTCGGAACCCCAGAGTAAGCCTCCTGATGGATACACGGGAAGAGCATTCGGGCCCCAAGCGCGCTGGCGCCCAGGCCCTGACCGTATCGGGTCGATTCCAGGAGATCGAAGACCACACCGAATTGGATGCCGTCCGCCTCAGGCTCCTCAATAGACACCCCCACCTCCGGGAATTGGTGGAGAGGCAGGACGCCGTGATTTTTGCCGTCAAAATCGCATCATTCCTCCTCCTGCAGGGCATCACGAACGCCCACTTCCACGAGGTCTGAAGGCCTTTTGCGGAATAACCTGTACGATTTCGCGATGATCTCCGATCTTGCTGCGGTATCGAAGCATGATCGGATCGTTTTCCCTTCGATACCTCAGGGCGAACGGCCACAAAACCTATTTGTCAAGATTGGCTCCAGACAAGCCCTGAGATGCGAGGACTTAAAGTTTCAAGGTGAATATGCCGATTTCCTGTAGCAGGCAGCCTTGGCTGGTTGTTCTGGGAGAACTCCCGCACTCACAGCGCCTCATGCGTGGCGCTGCTCAGTCCAGACTGATCGAGGTCTCCGAATGAGGGCAGGAATTGGCAGAAAAGAGAAAGATATCCCTCTCCATCCTTTTTGTGATTGTTCTCGGGGCCTTGATTGCCTTCATGGTCCTTCACAGAAGGGATTTCAAGCTCCCTGAATTGTCGCTCCGATCCTCACCCCGCGCACCTGATTCCAGAGTCGTCTGTGCCATCGTCACAAAAATCGGGGACAAACACCTCAGGATGGGTTTTATCGTTCATGTGGAGGACAGGGCTCATCAGGAAACCCTGCTGCAGAAACTCCCCATGATCAAACACGACCTGCTCGTGTCCGCCAATAACCCGGAATGGGCACTCCTTTATGAGATCAGGGATTTCGATAGGATCCGGGATCGACTCCTAACAATCATCAATGATTACAGCGACAAGCCTGTGCGGGACATCTACTTTGAGAGTTTCTACTATGACTGACAAAGAGTGGGACTTCGCGCAATGGATCGATGAGACGGCAGGCCGTGGCATTCCGGTTTACAAAGAAAGAAGCCGCCTTTCCTGACGTAAGACGGCTCCCCGTTTGTGCTTCAGTGATTGTCGTTTCCGAGACTACCCGGCCAGTATCTCCGAGAGGATCTTTTCGGCGACCCTCGCAGAATCGACCCGGTAGGCCCCCTGCTGAATCTGCTCCTGGATTTCCTTGATCCTCTGTGCCCTCTCCGGGGATTCCGTCTCCATCATCTCCGCAGCCCGGCTGAATTCAATCGAGGTGCTGGATATCCTTACCTCAGCGCCTTGTCCCCGGCCTTCCCCTGCGTCGGCAGCAGGCTCCTGATGCTCCTCGACCTTTCTGTTCTGGAAGGATTCTGCCGAACCGCTGAGAAGACTCAAATCCCTGGGTGTTTCATTGATCTTCATGTCAGCTCCTCATGGTAATCTTTGCCCTCAGCCACGCCGTCCTTGGTCTGGGTGGGATCGGTAATTATCGGATGTTCACCCAAGTTCCTCTCATAGGCCATTGGGACGACCTGGGAAATCAACTGGTTTGACATCTGACTGAGCATCTGCCTCCGCCTGGCATCGATAGATATGTCAACCATGTCTACCGGAGTGTACGGAAGACCCACGTTTTCCTCAAGGCGGATGCTCCGTTTCTTCAACTGATTGCCGTAGACACGGAGCACATTGCGTATTTCGTAGGTCGTGATCAAAATCCTTTGCCTCCGGTCTTTACATCGGCGCCCGAGGCGGAAACCTTAAACTATTTTTCCCTTTTAATGAAAAGCCGTTTTGTGCCGATAGAACTGTCAGGCACACTGCCACACCACGGGAGTGTAACCCTGCCCGGAAGAGGATATAAAGGAAGGCAAAAGATGCATTTTGAACTTTCTGAGAGGGACTACGTCGATTTCAGCAATCTGATTTACGACAAGTGCGGGATATATCTTCATAAGGGGAAGAGAGAGCTACTCAAGGCGCGACTTTCCAAAGTCCTCCGTCAGTACAATTTTGAATCCGTCAGAGATTACTACAAGCACCTCCTCAGTGATGCAAGCGGCCAGGAACTCATTCCTCTGCTGGATACGATCTCCACCAACCTGACCTACTTCTTCAGGGAACCCAAGCATTTCGATTTCCTCTCCCGGACAGCCCTGCCGAACCTGTGCAAGTCAAAGAGGGACGGCTCCGTCAGAAAGCTGAACCTGTGGTGTGCCGGCTGTTCGAGCGGAGAGGAACCATACTCCATAGCCGTCACACTGCTCGAATCCCTCCCTGACCCAAACCACCTGGAGGTGACCATCCTTGCCACCGACATCTCAACGCGCATGCTGTCCGTTGCCGCAAAGGGAATCTACGGAAAGGAAAAGGTGGAGAAGATTCCCTTCGAGTGGTTACGCCGCCACTTTCAGAAGGGGGTCAAGGGCTGGCAGGGGTACTTCCGGGTGAAATCCCGCGTGAGAGAACTGGTCACGTTCAAAAGGCTCAATCTCGTCGAGTCCTTTCCCTTCGACACCACCTTCGACATCATATTCTGCAGGAACGTGATGATTTATTTCGATAAACCTACCCAGGAAAAGCTGGTCAACCGCTTCCACCAGGCACTCAGCAAGGATGGATACTTTTTCATCGGCCATTCCGAGAGTCTTACCGGCATCCGACATCCCTTCCGCTATGTCCAGCCCAGCATCTACGGGAAATGACCGGAAATCAACTCGCCAATGGGACCTTGTCGATCCCCTGTTTCTTGATCTTTTCTACAAGGGTGGTCCGGTTCATATTCAGGAGTTTGGCAGCACGATTCTTGACCCAGTCCGCCTTCTCGAGGGCCGTGACGATCAACTGCCGCTCATAATCGTTCACCGCATTGCTGAGGGAGATGCCCTCATCCGGAATGATCGTCTTCACGGGCTGTTCGTAGAGAGGCATCTGAGATATCTTTTCCGGCAGATCATCCACGGTGAGGGTGGATCCTTCGGTCAGGATCACCATTCGCTCGATGATGTTCTCCAGTTCCCTCACGTTTCCGGGCCAGTCATAGTTCGCAAAGGCCCTCATCACATCCTTGGAGATTCCCTTGATTCTCTTCTTTTTCGTCTTCATGGTCGTCTCCAGGAAATGATGAACCAGGAGGGGTATATCTGAGCGACGTTCCCGCAGGGGGGCGATCTCGATGGGTATGACCTTGAGCCTGTAGTAAAGGTCTTCCCGGAAATGACCTTCCTGAACCAGTTTGTCCAGAACCTTGTTGGTGGCTGCCAGAATCCTGACATCGCAGCGGATGGTCTTGGTGCTCCCCAGCCTTTCAAACTCCTGTTCCTGCAATACCCTCAGCAGCTTGACCTGCAGATGGGGGCTCATCTCGGCCACCTCGTCCAGGAAGATGGTTCCCCCATCCGCCAGTTCGAACCTTCCTATTCTCGTCTTGATGGCATGGGTGAATGCCCCCTTCTCGTGGCCGAACAGCTCGCTCTCCAGCAACTCCTCGGGGATGGCTCCACAGTTCACGGGAACCAGCGCCTTGTCCCTTCTGCGGCTGTGATAATGGATGGCCCTGGCCACGAGTTCCTTCCCGGTCCCCGACTCACCCAGGATCAGAACGGTGCTGTCCGTGTCGGCGACTTTCTCAATGATCCTGAAGACCTTGTTCATCTGGGGGCTGTCACCGATGAAGTTCTCGAACTTGTATTTGTTCTTCAACTGCTTCTTCAGGGCAAAGTTTTCCCTTCTCAGATCACGGAACTCCAGGGCCCGGTTGATGACCATCAGGACTTCCTCCATCTTCACGGGTTTGGCCAAATAGTCAAAGGCCCCCAGTTTCATCGCCTCCACGGCGTTCCTGATCGTGGCATAACCGGT
>JAFGPH010000542.1 GCA_016926135.1 Deltaproteobacteria bacterium | reverse complement strand
GAAGCGCTCGACTATGTGGCGGACAAGCTCAAGCCGATCATTAAGGAATACGGAGAACACAGCGTCGTACTCGGCGAGCGGACCCAGCTCTCCACCCATGTTTCCAAAACCTTCCTCAAGGCCATCGGTTCCCCAAACCATTTTACTCACGATGCCCTCTGCAAGGGATCTGTGAACACAGCCGGTCGATCTCTCTTCGGCTACACAGATGCGCAAATGAACTTTGACTATGGAAACACCAAGCACGTTGTGATGTACGGCCGCAACTTCTTTGAGGCCATTGAAGTGAAGGCCGTGAACTCCATGACCAGGGCCCTGGAAGGTGGTGCAAAGCTTACCTACATTGATCCAAGGGTCAGTGTGACCGCCACCAAGGCTCACCGCTACTGGATGATACGGCCGGGCACGGACCTTGCCCTGAACTATGCCCTCATGCATGTGATTTTCAGGGAGAGGCTTTACGACAGGGAATACGCAGAACGGTGGGTGCTCGGACTTGCGCAACTGGAAGAGTTCGTTCGGCCCTATACGCCGGAATGGGCGGAAAAGGAGACAGGGATCCCGGCCCATGAAATCGTCTCCCTGGCCAGAGAGGTGAGCCAGGACAAACCCGCCGTTGCTTTCCATTTCGGGTATCGAGGAGCCAACCACACCAACGAGATCTACTTCCGCCGATCCGTCCTGATGCTCAATGCCCTGATGGGCAGTGTGGAAGCCAGAGGTGGTCTTTTTTTCAAGAAGGGGCCAGGGGAAGTGGGCGAAAAGCCGGCGCGCAAGCTTACAGAGCAGGACCTGGAATTCCCCAAGATCAAGGTCCCTCGCTTCGACAAGGTGGGCACTCCGGATTTCCCCCTGCCGGATCCCGCCCACGGCGTGGGTCAGATACTTCCCTACGCCATTTTGAACGAGGATCCCTATCGCATAAAGGCCCTCATCGCTTATCGGTTCGACCCCTTGATGTCCATCCCGGATAGCGCTCAGACCAAAAAGGCACTGAACAAACTGGATCTGATCGTGACGATCGATATCAATTTCAGTGATACCGCCTGGTACTCCGACGTGATCCTTCCGGAGTCCACCTTTCTGGAGCGAACGGATTCTGTACAGCAGGCCAATGGATTGAAGCCTCAGATGTTCCTCAGGAAACAGGTTGTTCCGCCGAGATATGACACCCTCCCTGGCCCGATGATCATCAAGAAGATTGCTGATCGGATCGGCACCGGCAAGTACTTCCCCTATGAGACGATGGAGGACCTGGTGCGCTGGCAGCTTGAGCCCACTGGGTTCACTCTGGAGGACTTCGAGAAGAAGGGCTTCGTGGCTTACACGGAGCAGCAGATCTTCTGGGACAGGAAGGACGGCATCAAGTTCAAGACCCCTTCCGGCAAGATCGAGTTCACTTCTTCCCTTTTGGAAAAGGCGGGATTCGAATCTTTTCCTGCTTACGAATCCATGCCCTCGCCCCCTGAAAACCATTTCAGGCTCATTGTGGGACGCTGTGCGCTTCACACCCATGTGGCCACGCAGAACAATCCGTACCTGAACGAGATCGCGCCGGAAAACACGCTCTGGATCAATGCCAAGCGGGCTGAGAGACTGGGAATCAAGAACGGGGGTTGGGTGGAAGTCTCTTCCGACCGCGGTTCCGGGAGCATCAAGGCTTTTGTCACTGACCTGATCCATCCTGAAGCGGCATTCATGCTGCACGGCTACGGTCACGAGGCCTCCCTTGCGACCAGGTCCTTTGGCAAAGGCCTTGCCGACGGGGTTCTCATGGAGAACATCTCCGACAGGGTCGGGGGCAGTCCTGCCCTCCATCACACCTTTGTGGCTGTAAAGCCCATCTGACTGTAGAAGACATGCTCATAGGAGGAAACGCATGAGCAAATACTACCTGTTCCAGGACGTGAAAACCTGCATTGGCTGCCACAGTTGTGAAATCGCCTGCAAGAGTAATAAGAGTCTGCCGGTCGGTCCCAAGATCTGCCAGATCGTCACCATCGGGCCGAAGTTCGTGGGCAATCTACCCAGAGCTTTTTATACCTTCATGCCCTGCTTCCACTGCGAGAATCCCTGGTGCGTGGCGGCTTGTCCCACCGGGGCTATGCAGAAGCGGCCCAAGGACGGCATCGTTTTTGTAGACCCTGATCTTTGCGTGGGATGCAAGACGTGCATGTCGGCCTGTCCCTGGGGGGCACCTCAATGGAACCCGGAGACGGGAAAAGTCGTCAAATGCGACTACTGCATGGATCGGCTTGATGAGGGTCTGCAGCCGGCCTGCGTCACCGTTTGTACGACCCATTGCCTGCATTTCGGGAATTCGCATGACATCCCCCAGGTGAGACGTGAGCGATATGCGAAGGCGATGGCCTCCTTTGACTAGCGGGAGGCGATGGAAGACCTGGAGATGAAACCGTGAGGCGACTGCCATGACAGAACAGACCTGCAAAGTCTTTGAAACCGTGAGAAAGGTTTCGGACCTCATCCATTCGGGTCATCTCGTTCATCCGAGACTCCGGCAAAGGGCTGAAGACCTGCTCAAGCTGCCTGAAGATATCTCCATGGGAAGCGGCGGCCCCAGCCATCTGCCGGCCATTTTCAAATCTCTGGCCACGGTGGTCATTGAAGACAGCGCAGAGCAGGCATCGAGAGATCTGGTTCGCATCGTGGGAGATGCGCTGGAGTCCCACAAAGAGGTCTTTGCCAGCCACATCGAGACCCACAATTGCCCCACCGGAGACTGCGCAAGGTTGGCCCCGGCTCCTTGCCAAATGGCCTGTCCGGCCGGCATCGATATCCCGGGCTTCATTGCCCTCATCGCTGAGGGTCGAGACGCTGAAGCAGTGGAGCTCATTCGCAGGGACAATCCTTTTCCCTGGGTTTGCGGTCTGGTCTGCACCCATCCGTGTGAATTCATGTGCGTCCGCGGGCGAATAGACGCCCCCATTGCCATCAAGGATCTCCATGCTTTCGCCTCGGAAAGGGCCATGTCAGAGGGGCGGTACAAGAATCCTGAAAGGGCACCCGATCTTGAGATCGGGGTATGTGTGATAGGTGCCGGGCCAGCCGGGCTGACGGCCGCCTACTATCTGGCCCTGAAGGGATACCGGGTGACCGTGATCGAAGCCCTGCCCTATGCAGGTGGCATGATGATGGTGGGCATCCCTCGATACCGACTTCCGAGGGAGGTCATTGACCGTGAAGTGGCCATGATCGAGGAACTGGGCGTGGATTTTCGGTTCAATACCCGGATGGGTGAGGACGTGACTTTTGAGGAACTGAAGCATGAGGGATTTGAGGCCTTTTTTATTGCCATCGGGGCACACAGTTCATTGAAGATGATGATCAAGGGAGAGGATGATTGCCCCCAAGTCATGCCGGGTATTGATTTTCTGCGAAGCATCGCGATGGGGCATAGGCACAGACCGGGCAGGAGACCAGCCGTGATCGGGGGTGGAAATGTGGCCATCGATGCAGCGCGAACATGCTTGCGGCTGGGTGCCGAAGAGGTGACGATTGTATACCGCCGCAGCCGCTCGGAAATGCCTGCCAGCGAGGAAGAAATTGTACAAGCTGAGGAGGAGGGCATCCGATCTTGTTTTCTCACCGTACCCATGGAAATTCTTCGTCGCGACGGCCAAGTCAACGGCCTTCACTGTGTGAGAACGGAACTCGGCCCACCCGACAAGAGCGGTCGAAGAAGACCTGTGCCCGTCGAGGGGAGCGACTATGTGCTGGAGGTGGATGCGGTCATCTCAGCCATTGGCCAAGCGATTGATCCAACCGGTCTGACTTCGCTGGAAGGGCTGGAATGGACACACCGGAACACGATTGTGGCGCGGACTACGAGCATGGAAACCGCATGCCCCGGGATTTTTGCTGGAGGCGACGCCGTTTTCGGGCCTGCCACGGTTGTTGAAGCCATCGGGGCAGGCAAAAGGGCCGCCGATGCCATAGATCGTTACTGTCGCGGGATTCCCCAACCAAAGCTGCCTCCTGTGCCCAT
>JAFGPH010000092.1 GCA_016926135.1 Deltaproteobacteria bacterium | reverse complement strand
TTAGTTCCCCGGGGGTTAGGTCGAGACCGGTGGAGAGCTTGATCCATCTGCAAAAGTCCCGGTATCGGGGTGCACGGGGGCTTGAGAAGAGGGTGAGGAAACGGCAGAAGCCCAGGGAGTCCGTTACCGCGTTGTGAAGTTCGTGCCACCAGACCATCCTCGCCTTTCCCTCATAGGATGTAAGATCGCTGCTCACGGAACCGCCATAAATCCTTCTGAGGACCTCTTCCGGAAGGCCCAGCACGTCGATGGAGGGCCGGCTTCTCATGTGGCAGGCCCCGCGGGTGGAGGTGGCCATCCCGAGGGCGAAGCTCTTCGGGAGCCTCTCATCGGTCATCTCCATGGGGAATCTCTTGACACCCATGAAATACCTCGCGGAGGACTCACCGATAATCTTCGACGCAAACACGCCTTCGGCCAGGATGTGGCCGAATCCCTTCCTGTGCGCGATCTGTTGGATAAGTTTCGCAATGGCCCGGCCGTCGCCCCAATGGAGGGGGATCTTTGTCGTCTCCCGGTCGATGATTCCCCTCTGATAGAGTTCCATGGCCCAGGCAAGGTAGGAACCCGTAGAGATGGTGTCCAGACCGTAGAGGTTGCAGAGTTCCGTCGCGTAGATGATGTTCTCAAGATCGAGGTTCCCGATCTTGGGTCCCAGGGAGCCGATGGAGGCGTACTCGGGACCCTCGCCGTGCAGTCCCTGATAGGGTCCGTCGGGAATGGCGAAGCGGTGCCGGCAGTGGGCCGGGCAACCGAAACAGGCCAGCATGCCGGTGGAATAGGGATCGAGGGCTTCCGCCTCCAGCAGGCGGCCTTTTTCCCCTACGGTGGTCTGCTGGTGGTTGCGGTAGCTCAGGAAACCCAGGGCATTGGCCAGTTGGAAAAGCAGGGGAGTGCCTTGCCTCCCGAGGGCCTGGGCCCATTTGGATTTCATCAGCTTCTTCTGGTTCTGTTTGTAATAGGCAAGATAACCTTCCGGGTCCGCAATGTCTATGTCCCGGGAGCCTCTCACGGCAACGGCCTTGAGGTTCTTCGACCCCATGACGGCACCCATGCCCGTCCTTCCGGCGGCGCTCTTCCTTCCCGAGCGGACGGAGGCAAAGCGGACGAGGTTTTCCCCTGCCGGTCCGATACAGGCGACCTGAAGGCGCGGGTCTTCAGCCTCCCGACGGAGCCTTTTCTGGGTTTCCACTGTGTCCCGCCCCCAGAGGTGTGCGGCGTCGCTCAGTTCGATCCGGCCGTTCCTGATCAGGAGGTATACGGGTTGATCGCTCTTGCCCGTGATCACGAGGTGGCTGAGACCGGCCCTCACCAGCTCCGCCCCGAAGTCGCCGCCCATGTTGGAGTCTCCAAGGTGACCGGATTCGGGGGACCTTGAGGTAATGTTGATTCTGGAGCCGAAGGAGAGGGTGCCGGTGAGCATCCCGGCGCCGAAGATGAGGGGGTTTTCAGGGGAGAAGGCATCGAGGCCGGGAGACCATGTCCTGGAGAGGAGATGCATGTTGAGGCCCCTTCCGCCCAGGTAATCCCTGCGGAGATCAAGGGCCACGGGTTCCACTTTGATGGATCCTCTTCCCAGATCGACGAATGCTATCTCTCGATCCAGGATCCCGACCGCCCTCTCCCGTGCCCTGTGTGAAATCTTCATATGGAGCGTTTCTGACGGTAATACCATTGGAGCTGTTCCTGGCTGCTTTCCTCATCCACGTTTTCCATGGCCATCCTCTTTTTCCCGCCGGCTGGGGGCAACACCTCTTTGAGTTTCCACTGCCCGAGCCTCCGGCCGAACACCCAGTACTCCTCAAAGGGGGTCACGTACTCCTGATTACTGAAGATCTTTTCTCCTTTGCGGAGGATCTTCTGGGCGTGGGCGTCGATACGCACGGTGAATTCGTCTTTTGACTGCGTCACATAGTTCCGCACGAGGATGAGTTCGGCCTTGCGCAGACAGAGATTTCGATACTCCACCCGGAGCCTGTCCGATTCCCACTGGCGCATCTGCCTCTGGAGGTCCTGCGCCACTTCCGGGAAGAGATCATCCGTGGGGATTCGATTCGGGTCCCCCGATTCCCGGGCGAGGTATACGGCCATAAAGACCTGTCTTGCCCGCTCCAGCATCGCGGTTCGGTCCCAGAGCCTGTCGGTCTGAACCAGGAAATTGAGCAGACGTTCGATACGGTCGGCCTTTTTCCCTTCACCCTTCGTCAGCCAGGGGCCTGCCGCCCCTTCCTTTGCCGCTTCCCGATAGATGCCCTGGATGGTAAGATCCGTGAGCATCTCCACAAAGTTTTCGTCCTTGAGGTAATCGGACTCCCCGGCCTGCTCGATTTCCCGCAGAAGCCATCGGTCCCGGTCCCGTTGAAAGGTCCAGAACTCCTGGAACTTTGCCGGCGAGCTGTCTCCTCGGAGGAATTTACCGGTCCTGTCGTCCACATAGTAGTCCCTGACTGTTGCGCTGATGAGGGCCGTGAACTCGCGATGATCCGGTTTCTCGGTGTATCGCACGTTGACCAGATCCACACGTTCCAC
>JAFGPH010000091.1 GCA_016926135.1 Deltaproteobacteria bacterium | reverse complement strand
TGTGGAAGCACGGGGAGGAATGGCGCCAGGCGACCGCGGCGTAGCCCGCAGGGCGAAGCCGGGTGGGCTTCGGCGCGCAGGCGTGCTACGCCTTGAGATGTCTTCGTCCGGACAAGTCCACCCTCCGCAGTACACTGCTACGGAGGACGGGTCGTCCGGACGAAAGTCTGTGTGTGTCTGGTCCCGAAGGGACGGGCGGTTAAGCAGATCTTACAAGGCTCATGGGGGCTGATCTCGGAGACGCAGGGAGATGGCGGGCCCTCACGTCAATCCTTGATTCCTTCCAGGAAATTCCGTCGGGTGCCCGACAGATCGATGGTCGTCTCCAGCATGATGCCGCCGCGCAGGAACTTCACCAGGACCTTGTCCATGCCGCCGAAGTGCTTGTTCACCTCGGTCAGGCAATCGCTGTCGCAGATCTCCTGGGTGCCCATTTCCATGATCAGGTCCCCGCCCAGCAGGAAATCCCGGCCCAGCATCCGTGATGGGACCGATCCTCCCTGCAGGCCGGCCTTGTCCGCCGGGCTCCCTTTGACAACCCGTTCGATCAGCAGTCCGCCGTTTAGGTCCCGGTTCATCAGCCGGGCGATGCCCTCCTGGTTCAGATAGATGCCCTCGATACCGAGCCAGACCCGGTCTTTGAGTGAGAGCAGATCCTTGGCCGTATTGATGGGCACCACGAATCCGATCCCCTGGAACCCCCCTGAGACGCTGACTATCCGGGAGGCGATCCCGATGACCTGGGCCCTGGAGTTCAACAGGGGGCCTCCGCTGTTCCCCATGTTGATTGCGGCGTCGGTCTGGATGAATTTTGCCTGGACCGTACCGTCGTAGTAACGGTCGAAGCTGCGAAATGCGCTGATGAGCCCCGCGGAAAAGGAGTTCTCCAGGCCATAGGGGCTGCCGATGGCATAAGCCGCCTGGCCTACCACCAGTCGATCCGAGTCCCCAAGCTCCGCATGCTTGAGTTTGGGGTCGGGTGTGGTGAGCTTGATGAGGGCGATATCCGCGCCCGTCTCGCTGAAGAGTAACTCTGCAGGACGCATCTCACCGTCTTGCGTCTTCACCATGATCTCCTCGGCCCCTTTAACGACATGAGCGGCCGTGAGCACGTGACCTTCCGGTGAAATCAGGACACCGCTGCCGATCCCCCCGCCTTGCACCGTTCCTTCCTGCCGGATCAGCGCCTGGGAGGTGAAGATGGTGACCACCGCGGGTATGGCATCCCTGTAGACCTTCGCCGCCTGCACCTCTTCCCTGGAAAGATATTTGGGCATGGCGGGTTCCTGCGCCTTCCTGCCCGCACGCACCGGGGGAGGGTATGTGCACGACCAGAGCAGAAGGCACATGGCGGCCAGCTGCACGGCGCGGGTTGTCATGAGCGACCCTTTCATCCCCTGACTGCGTTTCTCGGGAGACTCTTTCGTGGGGTTGTTCCTCCGGTACATGGACTCTCTCCTTGCTCTCCCTTTGAAGTAAACGGCTCGTCTTCAAACCATCTGTATTCCGGTTACTTAAAGATAGTATCGCCAACACGAAGAGATATCAAGCTGCCTTTTGATCGAATCAGACCACACGGCTGCATGTGTTGAGCGAGCGCAAGATCTTTCCGCTCAGACATGCTTCTTCCCTGACGATGGAGGCGACCCGGCAGACGATGCCTTGATGAGGAACGAAGGCATCAGGAAGGGCGTAGATTTCCGCCATTTGCCATGATATCTTGCCAAGAAAAGGAGGGTATGATGGGGGAGAAAATGAATAAGACACATCTCTACGTATTATGGACGAATGATAATCCGGTGACAGCAGAAAAGATGGTCTTCATGTATACCATCAATTCTCTCATCCATGGTTGGTGGGAAAAGGTCACTCTCATCATTTGGGGGGCACCGACCAAACTGGTCAGCGAGGATGCCCATATACAAGAAAAGATTAAAGAAGCATTAGATGCAGGTGTTCACGTGAGTGCGTGTAAGGCTTGCTCAGATCTGCTAGGGGCTACGGCGACTCTGGAGAAACTGCACATTGAAGTGAAGTATTGGGGACTTCCATTGACTGAGATCTTGAAGAACGACGAACCGCTTCTGACAGTATAGAAATTGGCCTGAACCCGATGAGCGGTCGCTGGCGACAATTCGTGAATCGGATGCACCCCGAAGATATCCCCTGGCCGGGGAGTGATCACTACAACGACTTGTTGTGTTACCGTGAAAACACACCCCCCTCACCCCGGCCCTCTCCCCCCGAAACGGGTGGCGAGGGAGATCATTCTCATGGGCGGGGGTGACAGGATCCACCTGTCATGGGCGTTTAGGCGTGAAAGGAGATTATGGATAGAAAGACACCTATGAGCGGTTTGAAAACGACAGTCCAGGTCCGCGCAGCGCCTAAACCTCTGTCAGCGCCTGCTTCTGAATTTTCCCCATGGCGTTGCGGGGAAGAGCGGGGAGCAGGGTGATCTTCTTGGGGCATTTGTAAGGGGCCAGGTGTTGACGACAATAAGTCACGATTTCGTCTGTAGATATTGGAGTGCCCTCCTTTAACACCACGGCCGCAAGAACTTTTTCCCCCAGGTCTTCATCCGGGCCGCCGTATACGGCTGCTTCCAGGACGGCTTCATGGGTTTCGAGGACGTTTTCCACTTCCTTGGGGTAAACGTTCAGGCCCCCCGAAATGATCAGTTCCTTGGCCCGGCCCACCAGGTACAGGCGGTCTTCGTCGCCGGGGTCCTGACGTCCGAGATCACCGCTTTTGAACCAGCCGCCCTGAAAGGCCTCGGCAGTCTTCTCAGGCTGCCGCCAGTAACCCTTGAATATATTGTTCCCGCGGATCCGGACCTCCCCCACTTCTCCCGGAGACACCACAGCACCCTTCGAATCCACGATACGCAATTGAACCCCGCACAAAGGGTACCCGACGCTTTTTGCTTTTCTCCTCTCCGGGGGATAAGGGTTGGAGGCGATCATGCCGGCCTCGGTCATACCGTATCGCTCCAGGATGGTGTGGCCGGTCTGTTCCCGGAAGAGATGGAAAAGGGGTTCGGACAGCGGGGCGGATCCGGAAACGAAAAGCCGCATGGCTCTTAAGCGCGGTTTTTCAGAGAGCGTCGCCCGGGCCTGGGTCAACCGCTGATACATGGTGGGCACCCCCATGAAAATCGTGCAGGACTCCCGATCGAGTGTCTCCCAAACCGTCCGGGGCTCAAAACGTTCGAGCATGATCAGCGTGGCCCCGGCCAGCAGGGACCCGTACAGGGCGACCATCAGGCCATGGATATGAAAGAGAGGCAAGGCGTGGAGCAGGATGTCCCGGTCGGACCACTGCCAGGCCTGGCGAAGGGCCTGCAGGTTGTGAACCAGGTTGCCGTGGGTGATCATGGCCCCCTTGGACCGCCCGGTTGTGCCGGAGGTGTAGCAGAGCAAGGCGAGGTCGTCTTCGGCGCCCGGGAAGGGGAGTTCTTTGAAGCGCCGGACCTGAAGCAGCAATCGGGAATAGGCGATGCACGACGGGCGGTCGCCGTCGATCAGCAACACCGGAAGGTCCGGAAAACCGGTTGAGACCTTTTTCAGTTCGTCGTATTTTTCCCGATAGGTGACCAGCAGGCTGCTTTCGGAGTCGGACAGGAAATAGGCGATTTCCTCCGGCCGGTAGGCGGGGTTCAGGGGCAGAGTCGCGGCCCCGAGGGCCAAGGCCGCCAGATTCAATTCGATGAATTCCAGCCCCTTGGGCAGCAGCAGTGCGACCCGGTCTCCCCTGGCAATCCCGAGCTGGTGAAGTGCGGCGGCCGAACGTTCCACTTGCTGCCGCACTTCTTTGTACGTCGTTTTCTGATCAGTGAAGCGGATGGCCGTCTTTTCCTGGGCGACTGGGTTTTCTTCCATGAGAACTTGTGCCAGATTCATGGGTGTCTCCTTTGGAAACGAAGAGGGGGGATCCTATCATCGGATGGTGTGATAAGCCTGCCACATCCCTGCTTCGTCACGGACCTTTTTGAGGGCTATGGCCATCTCCCGGGCAACCTCATTCTCAATGATCGGTACTCATTAACCGGATGAACCTGCGAGAGCAAATTCAAAAGAAAGAGACCGTGATGGGACGACAAATTACTATAACACTTCGCTTCAAACTTGCAATCGGCAAGGTGTCTCCTTAGGACGCATGATCAAAAGAGCGCATCAAAAAAAAAAGGCCGAACCATCACGGCAATGGTTCTCAAAATCCATTGAGGGCACGGCACCATTGCAACGATGACGTTGAGACATTACACCAAGGAGGAGAGAAGAATGGCATTCCACAGATTTGAGGAGTTGACCTGGCCCGAGGTTTCGGCGTTGAACAAGGACAAGACGATCCTTTTTCTGCCCCTGAGCCCCATAGAGGAGCACGGCCCCCATCTGCCCCTGGGAACGGATTTCTTTGCAGCCAGGGATATTGCAGTGTCGGCGTGCGAAATGGCCTTGAAGGAAGATCCGGCTCTGGATGTTGTCCTGATGCCGGTCATCCCCCTTGGGTGCTCGGATACCACCGCGGATTTCCCCGGGACCGTTTCGCTGCGGGGGATAACCCTGGCCCGGGTCGTCTCGGATGTGTGCGAATCCCTCGCAAAGTTCGGATTCAGGTATGTAGTGATCTCAAACCATCATCTGGACCCGGTCCACATCAAGGCCATTCTGACAGGTATTGCCGAGGTAGAATCCAGGTATGACGTGCGCATCATAGAGACCGGCGGGAGGATCGTCTATTCCGGCATGAAGACAGAAGAGGACGAAATGATCAGGAAAATGGGGTTGGAGCCTCAAAAGGAAATCCATGCCGATGTCAAGGAGACGTCCTTTGTGGTATTTCAGTACCCAACGCTGGTGAAAGACAATCTGGAAGATATCCCACCGGTCATGGTCGATTTGGAGCGGTGCCTCAAGGAAGGCCGAAAGACCTTTAAGGCCATGGGTGCGGGACAGGGCTACATGGGGAGCCCGGGAAAGGCCACGAAAGAGCTGGGTCGCGTGCATTTGGAGGAGGGGGCCAGACTGACCGCGGACATGGCACTGCGGCTGATCAGGGGTGAGGGGCTACCGGAGATCAATGATCGGATGAAGGCTGTATTGGAACGGCACATACGCCTTGACCGGTAAAGGAAGAACCTCGCACGCCCGACCGCACACCTCAACGGGCTTTCGCCACAACAATTGCCTATGAAAAACCAGGGTTTGTGTGATACATCCTCTGAGGTGCCCTGCCAAAATACAACGTAGAAATGCCTTTTGAAGAAAGGAGGTCCGCATGTTCCCCCATCTTTTTTCCGGAATCACCGTTGGAGGCAAGGACTTGAAGAACAGGCTCATCATGGCCCCCCTCTACCTCGGTTACGCCGGTGAGGGGGGCACGGTGAGCACGCTCCTCCTAGACCATTATCAACTGATGGCCAAGAGCGGCGTCGCCATGGTTGTGGTGGAAAACGCAACTGTCGATCATCCTGCCGGGAGCGGCTCCAATCGAACGCTGCGGGCGGACACGGATGAAAACCTTGACGGGTTGACCCGGCTGGCGGGAACCATCAGGGAGCAGGGGGCTTTGGCCTGTCTGCAGATCAACCATGCAGGAAGGTTTTCCGGTGTGGTCCGGGAACCCCTTGCCCCCTCGGCCGTAGAGACCTTCGGCCGTATGCCGAGGGCCCTGACCCAGGGAGAGATGCGAGAGATTGCCGAGAAATTCGCCGAAGCGGCCCTGAGGGTCAAAAGGGCCGGATTCGACATGGTGGAACTGCACGGGGGCACGGGTTATCTCCTTTCGGAGTTCGTGTCCCCGAGGACCAACAGACGGGATGATGCGTATGGCGGCCCGATCGAGAATCGCTGCAGATTCCCGCTGGAGGTCGTACGTGAGGTCAGGGCTGCTGTCGGCGACTTCCCCGTGGGCTACAGGCTCCTGGCGGACGAGTGGTTGCCTGACGGACTCGGGCTTGCCGAATCGCTGCAGTGCGCCCGGATCCTGGCGGCTTCCGGAGTGGCCTACATCTCGGTCATGGGCGGGACCTACGAGTCCTTTTTCCTGCCGGAAATCGTGAGCAAGTCGCGAAAGCCGGGATACATGGTCGACCTGGCCGCCGCCGTCAAGAAGGTTGTGGATGTGCCGGTCATCACTGCAGGCCGCATTGCCACGGGTTCCTTGGCGGAGGAGATCCTCGTGCAGGGAAAGGCGGACCTGATCGGGCTTGCACGCGTACTCTGGGCTGACCCGGAATGGCCGTCCAAGGTGAGAGATGGACGGGAGGATGAAATCCTCCACTGCAACCCGGAAGGGGAGGAGACCTGCACCAAACTCGTAACGAGGGGGAAAGCCGCCTTCTGCGTCCAGTGGCCCCGTGAGAAGACTCAGGCGTGGAAGGCAAAGTTCGTGTGATCTCAGGGGCAGGAGTGAGACCCGCCCAGGGATATGCGAGCGCCCACGGTGCCCGCTATCCACGGGTCGCGGAATCTCTCCATGAGCCTCCTCCCGGCGTAGTAGCCCGTGCAGTGGAGGGCGGCGAGACAGGAGAGGTTCAGTTCCTGGAGGTAGCCCATCGTCTCCTTCATCTGCCTCTCGCCGGCGCTGTTCAGGTGGAGGCCGCCGATGAGGGCGTGGACCGGTCGACCGGGCAGGACCTTCTGCGCAGAGAGAAGCGTGTTGACAAGCCCGGCGTGACAGCACCCGGTGAGCACCACGATTCCACCCTCATCCAGGTCAATGAACAAGGCCTGGTCGTCCCGGATTTCGTCATGAACCAACTCGCCGTCAACCTCAACCAGGGCGTTGTGCATTCCCTCTTCGAAATCGGTCTGCCGTTCGATTTCTCCTGAAACCGCGATGTCCGGGGCGATGAAGAAGGGGTCGGTATTGACCGAAATCCTGGACTCAAAAGGCCGGAGCGTCTCCGAGGCCACTTCCCAGGGGCCCACGACCTCCTTATCTTCCACAAGGATGTAGCGCTTCCGGTCGAGCGCGTCGGGATGAACAACCAGCCTGCTCCCTTCTGCCTCGCCGATGATGTGCCGGAGTGCCCCGTAATGGTCCACGTGTCCGTGGCTAAGGACCAGGTAGTCCAGATCGGAAACGGCGATCTCCAGGAGTGCAGCGTTGAAAAGACATACGTCGGCGTTCCTGCCGAAGTCATAGAGAATCCTCGTGACCCTCTCCCCGTTCCACACCTCCACTGCGAGGGAAAGCCCTTGCTCCGCAAGCAGTCGCGAACCGGAACCGGGCAAGGGGTAGGATACATGTTCGGCCGGCGGCAGGAAGATATCGATGGTGTTGTCGACTACGACCGAAACCCTAACCTTGTCTGCCATGGTTCAGCCTTCCTGAGATGTCGGGCATCTCATGCCTGTCCGGCGATCGTGGCTAACCTGGAACCAGGAAATCTGGGGGATCGCCCTCTCGCTCTCCGCTAAAGCAGGGCGATCCGTCCTGTCCCCGTCACTTCACCCAACCCTTCTCCTTATAATACTTGAGTGCGCCCGGATGGAAGGGAATTCCTGCCTCTTTGGGCATGTCCTCGGCCTTGGCCATGGACATGGGTTTCACCGTGGTTTGATACCTCCCGAAGTTCTCGGCAATCGACTTGGTGATCGAGTAGGCTATGTCTTCCGGCATGTCCTCCCGCACGATGGCGATACAAAGGGAGGCGATCCCCTTGACAGGATAGTCCACACCCTTGTATGTGTTGGCTGGAATCGTGAAAGGCTCAAGGCCCTTGTAGGTCTTCACGAGCTTGTCGATGACCTTGTCCGACAGAGGAAGAAGCCGGATTTGACGCTGGGAGTTGACGTTCACAAGACCGGGGGTGGGAAGAACCATCGCACCGTAAAGGATGGCATCGATATGGTTGTCAATCATCAACTGGGCGCCCTCGCCGAAGCTCACCATCTGGGCCTGCACATCCTTGTACGTGATGCCGTAAAGCTCAAGAATCCTTCGGGTGACCACTTGTACGGCGGATCCTTTGGGCCCCGGCGTGATCTTCTTTCCCTTGAGCTGAGCAATCTGGGTGATACCCGAATCGGCGAACACCGCGAACTGGGTGGGTTCCGGAAAGAGGGCGGCCAGGGCGCGGATGTTTCGGATCTGGCCTTTCGCCTGGAAGGACTCCTTCCCCTGCCATGCGTCATGGGCCACGTCGGAGAAGGAAAAACCCACATTCAGCTTGTTCTCCGTTACTCCGATCACGTTCGCCGCCCCTCCCACAGGCACGGTAGATCCCTTGATCGCCGGGTTGCGTTTGAGGACGTCCTCGAGCATGACTGACCCCAGGACCTGCCAAAGCCCGCCAGCAGGGGCGGTCCCCCATTTGATTTCGTAGGCCCGGGCAGGACCGGCAAAAAGCGCCAAAACCATGAACAGTGCGAGTACGGCTGTCGTGCTTGTTCCCTTTTTCATCACCTATACCTCCTTCATGAGTTGTTCTTTTTCTCTTCCCCCATGCCGCTTAGGGTCGGCATGGGCCACCTTTTTAGGCCTCGTTCGTACCATAAGGAATACAACCAAGGCGCCGCCGATACCGGCGCCCGCCATGGAAGGGGCAATGAGCAGCAGTGCCGCGGCTGCTGCAAGGATTCTCTCGTAAGCGAGAAGCACTCTACGGAAGAAGCCTTCTATACAGACGGCCAGGGCGAAGACGCCGACAGAGGCGGTGATCACGGAGAACACAATCCTGTCCGCAGGTCCCACGAGGAGCAGGGACTGGTCGTAGGCGAACATGAAGGGCACAATGAAGGCGACGATCGCCATCCGCGACGCCATCCACCCGGTTTTCCAGCCGTCTCCGTCGGCGATGGAGGCGGCGGTGAACGCAGCCGACGCATCGGGAGGGGTGATGATGGCCAGGCAGGAATAGTAGAAGGCAAAGAGATGGGCCGCGCTGGGTGGAAGCCCGAGGGCAATCAGGGCGGGAATGACGGTCGCCACCTGTACGATGTAGGCCGGTGTGGTGGGAAGTCCCAACCCGAGCAGCAAGGCCACGAGCATGGCCAGCAACAGGGCGATGATCAGATACCCGTGCGACAGGTAGATGAATGCGGTCCCCAGCCGATGCCCCACCCCGGTCATGTCGACGGCCCCTACGATGATGCCGGCCGTGGCGCAGGAGACCACGACAATGAGCATGCCCCGGGCCCCATCCTCAAGGGCGGAGAGGATGGCCGTAAGGCCCAGCCGCGTCGTGCGCCGCAGTTGCGCAGTCACCAGGGCCGTCACAATGCCATACCCGCCGGCAAATCGCGGCGTGTACCCGGAAATCAGGAAAAAGACCAGGACGGCGATGGGAACAACCATATGGCCGTAGTCCCGGAGGGTCTGTGTGAAGGTGATGTCCGAGCCGACGATGGGTAGCTTCAGACGGCGCGCCTCCAAATCCACGATCAGGAAGAGACTCAAAAAGTACAGGCATGCAGGGAAAATGGCATACCCGAGAATGGTGGAATAGGGAATACCGCTGAAGGCCGACATCACGAAGGCCGCCGCGCCCATGACAGGGGGCATGATCTGGCCGCCGGTCGAGGAGACCGCCTCCACCGCGCCGGCAAAGTTCACATGGTATCCCGCCTTCTTCATCATCGGGATGGTGACCGCACCGATGGTAGCCACATTGGCCGTGGCGCTCCCCGACACGGTCCCGAATATGGAACTTCCCACCACGGCCACCTTGGCCGGACCGCCCACCGTTCTTCCCGCCAAGGAGAAGGCGATGTTGCTGACCAGGGTGGCACCCCCGCTTCTCATAAGGATGGCGCCGAAAATGATGAAAAGGGCGATTTCGGTGGCCGAAACCCCGAGGGGAATCCCGAAGATCCCGCCCAGGGAGAGGTAGTTGAAATCCAGGATCGCCGTCCAATCCGTTTCGGCGGAACGAAGGAGACCCGGAAGGTGCGGGGCGACAAATGGGTAGAAGATGAAACCGATGGACACCCAGAGAAGGCCGGGGCTCACCACCCGTCTTGCCGATTCGAGGACGAGGAGGATGACGGCGACCCCCAGGATCTTCTCGTACCAGTGGAGGGCGCTGATGAGGGTGAAGCGCTCCACGGTGATCCAGTCATAGAAGATTAACTGGTATCCAATCACCGCGATGACCCCCAGGATCGCAGCCCAGTCGAACCAGCGGATCCGCTCCTTTTTCTGTTCCCGCGAAGTGCCGTAGGTCAGAAACACGAGGATAAGGGCCAGCCCGAGGTGGACGGACCTTTGCATCAGGGCATCCAGAGATCCGAAGAGCGCCGTATAGATCTGGAAGAGGGCAAGAACGACCCCGACGACCGCCGCTGCGCGCTGATGATGGGGTCTCTGCCGCCAGAATGTGTCCCAGGTTACGGATGAGGCCACAACCCTCGTCATTCTTCTCTATGCCGTCCTGTAAAGAAAGTGAACCAGCCCCTCAAGGGCTCATGAGGGAGCCATCACGCGTCCCTGCCTTTCATGAGGGACCAGACCGCTTCCGCAGTGATCGGCAGCCGCATGAGAGGTCGTCCGATCGCATTGGATACGGCATTGTGGATGGCCGGGGCCGTCGGCAACAGGGCCGGCTCGCCCAGGCCTTTTGCACCGAAAGGCCCTGTGGGTTCGGGGAATTCCACAAAGACGGTTTTGATCTCGGGGACTTCAAGGATCGAGGGAACCAGGTACGCCCTGAATCCCGGGTTGAGGATTCTCCCTTCCCGGAGCGCAACCTCTTCCATGAGACCGTATCCGAGTCCCATGACGACTCCCCCGTGGACTTGGGCCTCCGCATTGGTCGGGTTGACCGTTTTCCCCACGTCGTGGGCGGCGATGAGCCTCAGCACCCTGACGCTCCCGGTCTCCCTGTCTACTGCCACCTGTGCGGTATGCACGGCAAAGGCATAGGAAGCATAAGGGGACCCCTGCCCGGTTTCCGGGTCCAGCTTGGTGGTGGGCGGATCAAAGATCCCTCGCACTTCGAAGCGCTCGTCCAGAAAGGAATCCACGGCCTCCCGAAAACCGAGACGCCTGTCGCCATAAACGAAACTGCCGCGGTCGAACCTGGCTTCCACCCCCCAGCCTTCAGACAGCTTCGCGCCCACAGCGGAGACCATCTCGCGGCATGCCTCCACCACGGCTCGGCCTACCACGTAGGTGATTCGACTGGCTGTTGAAGTGCCGCTGTTTGGGGTTAGAAGGGTGTCGGCCATGAGCAGGTGGATCCCGGAAGGGTCGATGCCCAGGGCTTCGGCGGCGATCTGAACCAGTGTGGTGGCCGCCCCCTGTCCCCCATCGCCTGTGCCCACGCAAATCCGGACTTTCTTCCCGGGGGTTGCGTACATGTCCACCACGCCCGGATTGGGGAGGCCGGTGAGTCCGATCCCGTAATACATGGCGGCCAGGCCCCACGCCGTCAGGAACTGTGGATGCGATTCCAGCGGATGGGGCGGAAGCTGTGCCCGCTGCCTCAGGACCTCATCCAGGCAGGCGATGATTCCCACCGACGGGGAAAGCCGCTGTCCCGAGGCATTGATGCCTTCCGGCCGGAGCAGATTCAGCCTTCTGATCTCCTCGGAACTTTTTCCCACGGCCCGGGCCAGGATCTCCATCTGCGTTTCATGGGCAAAGACCAGTTGGGCAACCCCGAACCCGCGCATGGCCCCGGCCGTCGGGTTGTTTGTGCGCGCCAGGCGGCCCCTCACGTACACATTCGGCACATCATAGGGACCTGTGGCATGGACCACCGAACGGGTCATGACCGAAGGTCCGTAGGAGGCATAGGCCCCGGTATCGCCGACAATTTCCACTTTCGCGGCGGTCAGGCGCCCTTCCGCGTCGGCACCGGTTGTCATCGTGATGGTGTAGGGGTGCCTTTTGGTGGAGGCGAAAAAGGACTCTTCCCGGGTGTAGACCATCCGGGCCGGCCGGCCCGTGAGCCTGGTCACGATGGCTGAATAGTACCCCGGCGAGAGACATTGTTTGTCGCCGAAGTACCCTCCGATGGTGGTGCAGATGATGCGCACTCTCTCGGCGGGGAGGTCCAGAACTGCAGCCAGTTCGTTCTGCTCGAAGTGGGCGTGTTTGGTCGGCAATTCCACCACGATCCGATCGCCCTCCCACCGGGAAAACCCCGCCTCAGGCTCCAGGTAAGCGTGCTCGATCATCTGGGTCTGATAGGTGTTCTCGATAACGTGGGCGCTCTCCGACAAAGCCTTGTCCACATCGCCCCGGATCAGCTTCCTCTCGAAAACCAGATTGGGCCCGTCGGGATGGATCTGCGACGCACCCGGGTCCAGGGATTGCTGCGGATCAAGGGTCGGAGGACAAGCCTCGTAGTCCACCCTCACCGCCATGGCCGCGGATCTGGCCGCCCGCTCGCTTTCCCCGGCAATCAGGACAACGGGATCGCCCACCCTGAGAACCTTATGGGAACAGAGAACGGGTTCGTCCTTGACGCGCGGGCCGGTCTTCTTGGCCCCGGGCAGGTCCTCGGCAATCCAGACACCGACCACCCCGGGGACCGTTTTGGCCTCGTCCAGACCAATGGACCGAATCCGGGCATAGGGCACCTGGGATCGGACCACATGCACATGGAGCATGCCTTCCACACTGCGATCCGCGGCGTAGATCGCACGCCCCGTCACCTTTGCCAGGGCGTCAATCTTGGCCAGGCTCACTCCCAGAGAGGGTCGAGCAGGCATTCCTAGTCCTCCTCAGGGGGTCGATAGAGCATATCCGCACTCAGCCCGCCGGTCACCTGAGCCACGGCCGAGGCCCCGGCCCCGCCGACCACGACTCTTGGGCTTTTCTCCCTGTGGAAGTACATGCCGCAGGCGGGGCAGTGCAGCTCCACGTCCAGGGAATAGAGCAACATGTCGGCATAGAAGTCCTTTCCACATCCGGGGCACACCACTACAAAGATGTCCATCGCTCATCCCTCCAGGTAATCCGGGAGCCGGATCCGGTCCCTGACCTCGGCCGGAACGACCCCTCTGCGCGGAAAAGGCCGGTCCAGGGGCTTGGTGGCGTCGATGATCATGCCGGACGACCTGATCTCATGCCTCAAGGAGGGGTCCAGGACCTGACCTTGCAGGTTC
>JAFGPH010000541.1 GCA_016926135.1 Deltaproteobacteria bacterium | reverse complement strand
TTAGCATTGGTTATTGGTTTCATCAATCCTCACTGATTGATGAGCAATGCTCATTGCTCGCAAGAAACTGCTGCCTCACGCAAAGGCGCAAGGAGCGCAAAGGTTCGTTCGCTCAAGAAGGTCGTGTTTGGTGGCTTCGTGTGAGACTGAATGCCGTTTCTTTCGGAAATGACTCTGAAGACCAGCGTCGGAGCTGGCTACTCAATGATCAATGATCGATGATCAATGACAAATGCTGAATGATAAGGGGGGGTTCATGTCATCACTTCGATTCAAGTCCGCCACGGAAACCGTACGTCTCGTCAAGTCACGGGAAGTGTCTCCCGTGGAAGTCATGGTGGAGGCGCTCAAGGCTATCGAAAGGCTGAATCCTCTCATCAACGCCTTCGTCGCCCTCCGTTCCGAACATGCGATGGAGGAGGCCAGGGCCATGACCGAAAAGATCGCGGCCGGGGAGGACGTGGGACCTCTGGCCGGAGTTCCCATCGGGGTCAAGGACCTGGAAGACGTGAAGGGGATGGTGACGAGCTTTGGTTCGGTACCCTACAGGAACAATGTGGCACGGGTCGACTCGGTGCAGGTGGCGAGACTCAAGGCGGCAGGGGCCATCGTCGTGGGCAAGACCAACACCCCGGAGTTCGGGTTCACCGGTTTCACCAAGAACCGGCTCTTCGGAGTGACCCGGAATCCGTGGAACAAGGAGAGGACGCCCGGCGGTTCGAGCGGAGGCTCCGCGGCAGCGGTGGCCTCAGGCATGGTGCCCGTGGCTACGGGTTCGGACGTGGGGGGGTCCATCCGCATACCCGCCTCCTACTCGGGGTGCTTCGGTTTGAAGCCCTCCTTTGGGAGAATCCCCGTCGGGCCGTCTCCTCTGCTCCAGATGGCTCGCATGATTCACGTGGGTCCCCTCGCGGGAACCGTGGAGGACGCGGCCCTTTACCTGGATTGCACGGCAGGGTACCACCCGGCGGATCCCGATTCCCTGCCCCCTCCCGGCCTTTCGTACCTGATGGGGCTGGAGAAACGGGTGGATGGCCTCCGGATCGCGTTCAGTCCCAACCTGGGATATGCAAGGGTTCAGAGGGACGTCATGGCCAGGGTGGAGGAAGCTGCAAAATGCTTTGAAGAGATGGGGCACAGGGTCGAACTGTGGGAAGAGGGCTTTCCTTATCCGGGGGACGTCTGGGCGGCCGTCACGAACCGGGAACTCTACGGAATGCTTCATCGGAGCCTTGAGAAGAACAGGGCCGAACTGGGGAACACCCTTGTGGCGGCACTGGACGAAGCCGCATCCTCCTCGCTCCCGGATCAGATCGAGGACCAGAAGGTGAGGACCCGGCTGAACCGGATCATGTGGGAGCTGTTTGAGACCTTTGATCTCCTGCTGACCCCCACGATGCCTACCGAGGCCTTTGCGGCCGGGGGGCCGCCTCCGGCAGAGATCGACGGGCACCCGGTTCCGCTTCTCGGTGCGGTGGCCTTCACCTATCCCTTCAACCTCACCGGTCACCCTGCGGCCACTGTCCCCGCCGGGTTCAGCAAGGCAGGCCTCCCTGTCGGCCTCCAGATCATAGGCCCCCGTCACCGGGACGACCTCGTGCTCCAGGCGGCCCATGCCTATGAACGGATGCGGCCGTGTAGGGACAAATGGCCGGAACTCTAGAAGTCAGGTCTTGTGTGTTCATGACTCGTGGCGATACGAGAAGATGTTCGAAGGGTGAAACAGGGGCGTTTGAAACCCAAGGATCAATGAAGGGTATTTGGGCATTCTTCATCCTTTCAGAAAATCCACCCATGCATTGACAATGTCAGCTTCGGGCAAGTCACGTTCGAGGATCCAACCTAGCATGTTTCCACATGCCTTGCAGAAAGAATAGCTATCCCAATCTTCAATCGGCTTTGGTCTTTGCCATCGTTCCCTTTCCTGAATGTCGTGTGGCCTCAGCACGAGAATCGTATCATGCTTGAGGGATCGCACATTCATAATGTGGACCGAGATCGGATTCTCAGAATGCACAACGAATGCATTGGTTAAGAGAAATCGTGCGCTTTTCAGGGATACAGTGAGTTGCGCCCAAGCGTTGGGTCTCCAATGATGGTAGGTGAATATGAGCCTTCCATGGGGTCGTGCCAGCACTCTGTTGCATTCCTGCCATATGCGGCCAAGTACAGAACCGAATTTCTTCTCATTTTCGTTGGATTCCGCTACTGCGGAAGCCTGCGTGACATACTGCCAATTCGCCTCACTGGGAAGGAATGTCTTGAGCCAGCAACGAAAGAAGAGCGACAAATCGCTGTACTGAACGCTGTCGAAATAGGGGGGGTCAGTCACTACAAAATCTATTGATCCTGAAGGCAGTGGCATCTGGGTTGAATCGTTCTGGCATGTGAGAAACCTCCTCCTATGGCCCGGGAAATCGTCAATAGAAGACGATTCCTGAACAATATCTATCTCATTCGGAATAGCGGTTTTGGTCCAACGACCGCTCACGTAACGTCGTTCAACTGGAGCCCTCGCCCACTGGCCGGCGGCCACGATTCGGTTCTCGAAGAGATGTTTGAGGGTGCCTGAAGTCTTACGAGGGAACAGTGGATTATTTTCGAGTGCGGTATAGGGAAATGAATATGCGTGATGCGAAAAAACGTGTCTGATGGCACCGGGTCGGCGCTTTTCAGCCCCCTTATAACCGCAAAGGGCAGCATTGAACTCTAGGGATGTAGACAGCAAAAGACTCATCCAGAGAAGGTGCTCTTGCGGCATGGTAGAAAGGATGGCCTGGGATTGGGCAATGTAGATTAGCTGGCGGGGGAAGAACAACTCGTGGAAGAAATGAACGTTCCGATTGATCAAGTCATCCGACTTGGGGCCGGTCGGCACGGTAAACTCGGAACCCGAGAAATGGATGTTCTTTCTTGCCCATCGCTGCGCAGACACCATGATTCTATAGTCTGTGTCGTCCAGCGGCTTGAAGAAGCTTTGATGGTCGCTACAGTATCCAACGATCACAAGAGGAACATAGCGTTCGGCGAAGGGGAGAGCAAGCATGTCTGAATGCTTGCCGTTTATGCCTTTTACACGGGCCTCTGACTTATCAATGATCTCAAAGACTCGACCATGCAAATGCACTTGTCTGGAGGGGTAAAACTCATCCAGTGTCCTCTGGCTGCCATCAGTCTCTTCACGCAAAACAAAGGAATCCACTACGATGACCTCACCCGCACCACCCTGCTTACGTAAACCATATAGGGTGAACTGTATGTCTGCACTGCTTTGGCATATTGGGCATGATGTCTTGAAGTACTTGCCGATACGTCTGGTCAATTCCTTCCTGAAAGAAGAGTGCGCCGTCTTCTTCTCTGCCACTGGGGTGTCTGAGAGAGACGCCCTGGCCTGTAATACGGGTATGGGGTCGAGGTCGTATCCGACCACATTGGCGCCCAATCGAATTGCCTCATGCAATGTGGTGCCGCCGCCCATCATGGGGTCGAGGATAGTGATGCCTTCCAGACCTCCTGCAGCATAGTAATCCCGCCTTGATGGGTCCGGAACGATCTGTTTCAGGATGTAGCGAAAGGTCGTGCCCGAGCGTCGAGCCCACCACTTGTGCAGATAGGTATTCGGCCTGAAAAGATGTTTGTTAAAGGCCTCGGTTGCAGCGAGCCTGTTGGCTTCTTCTTCAGGGAAGGTTGTGTCTATCGGGACAGTACTCTGAGGGCGGACAATAGGCGTCTCAACTGTGGGAAAAACGAGTGGCAATTGAGCTGCTGCCATGTCCTGGTGCTGGTGAAATGATATAGACTCACCTTTCATGGGACGGAGTATAGGGGATTTGCACCTGTCCTTCAAGGGCAAAGGCGACGTACAAGGTTGGAACTACACATCCTTTTCTTGGAGCTTATCGCAGATAATATCCCCCCTTCGGTAAAGGGGGGACGGGGGGATGTGGGATAGTCCGGATAAATCCCCCTGAATCCCCCTTTCCGAAAGGGGGACGATAAGGCCTGCCCCATATCCCGATAAGCTCTTTGATGCGGCAGGGTACTGGAGGTTTTAGCCGCCCGCCTGTTCTTATCCCTTGTCTTTCGGGCTGGGCAGATAGTCCTCTCTCACAGGCGAGAACACCTCCACGGCGACGGAGTCCTCCAGGATTTCCGCCCCATGCTC
>JAFGPH010000540.1 GCA_016926135.1 Deltaproteobacteria bacterium | reverse complement strand
CTGCTTCAAATCCAGTCGTCCCGACCACTCTTCAGCAGACAACGGGGCGCCCATCTGCGGCGCCTTTCTTGTTCCCGCAACAGGTATATCTGTACGGGGGTCGTCCCGCCCATTAGAAGATCAAATGCCTGACCAATTTGGGTCAGGCATTCCGGTCTTGACTGTGAAAGCTTCGCTGAAGTCGTCCGGGTGTGGCAGGGGCTCATCCGGGTAGGCGGAAGGCCACGATCAAACCAGCCATTCCACTCTCACCTGGTTTTCAAGCTTCTTGAACTCGGGATCACCGGTCACGACCCTTGTATTCAGTTGAACGGCGAGGGCAGCGGCAAAGCAATCGGCGTATGCGATTGGATGGGATGCCTTGAGTGTTCCGGCAATCACGGCGAGGACCTTGTCTGCATTCACAATCGATATTGGAAACTGCTCAAGGATCGCCAACGTCTCGTCGGCCTTGCCAGCGCCCCGCTCTCGAAGGACGCTGTAATAGATTTCACCCAGGTTTACGGCGCAGAGGTATAGGGCAGTCTTCCCTGCACGGGCTGCCTTCAGCAGTTTCTCGACCCTTTCGGCCCCCGGTTCCTGTTCGAAGTGGGCCATGATGGCATAGCTGTCCAAGACGTAGCCCTTATCCACGCTTAGCCTCCTCCTTGCGGTCCTTGAGAAGCGCTTTCAGGATGGACGTCTCCCCCTTGAGCATCCCTTTAGACGCTGTGATGGGGTCATCTGGAAGGGGTCTGAGGAGGATGACTCCCCCGTCACGACCCTCGGAAATGCTCACCCTGGTCCCCTTGGCGATCCCGTATTTCTTTCTTAACCTTGCTGGTATTACAACCTGCCCCTTGATAGTAGCCTTAACGACTGTCATGGTAACCCCTTCTAAGAAATATTTTACCATTATGCTACAAGAGGACCCCAAATTTGTCAACTGGCACACTCAAGGCTGTTTTGTGGAGGTGTCCTTTCCGTCGCGGTCGGGTGTTTCGCAGGGGGTTGACCACACCTGCGGAACCGACCATAATGCACTCTAAAAGACTGCAAAGGAGATCATCATCATGCAGATAACCGTCAGGATACCCGACGAGATCGGGGAAAAGATCGAGGCCCTTTCCAAGCGAATGGGTTTAAAAAAGTCGGATGTCGTCCGGTTGGCTCTTCGCCAGCTTACCGAGGAAGACGCGCCAGATCAGGAACGCACCCCTTTTGAAAGGGTAAGGCATCTGGTCGGAATCGGGAAAAGTGGCATTCCCGACCTGGGAAGCAGGCACCGGAATCATCTGATAAGAAAGATCCGGGGAAGCCGCCCATGAGGGTGTTGATGGATACAGGTCCCTGGGTGGCATTGATCGACCGGAGTGAGGCGAGCCACGGGGAGAGCGTCCAGTGGTTTGAGACTTTCAAAGGACAAATCCTCTCTACCGAGGCTGTGCTAACCGAGGTCCTCTACCTACTGAATTTTTCTCATCAGGCCCAAGCCGCAGCTATGGATTTTGTCCTGGAAGGGGCTATCGACCTAGTGCCTGCAAGCATCGAGAGTCTCGGGGCCGTCAAGCGACTCATGAAAAAGTACGCAGACCTTCCCATGGATTTCGCTGACGCCACCCTTGTGTGCCTGGCTCAGGATCTCTCGATCCACAACATTGCAACATTTGACAGAAAGGGCTTTGGGATCTATCGACTGTCTGGCGGAAAAGCCTTTGTCGTTCTCCCGTGAACAGGCAATGGGGAAGCCTACCGGTGGTCGCCTGCATGGAATTCCTGTCTACGACTTCCCTTGCGGTCCTTTCCAGAGGATGTCTTTGCTTGATCCCAATCAGACCATCCACCGAGAGATCTTCATCAAGATCCGGCCAGTGTATGCCGTATTCACTCGGGGACACGACGAAGTTTTGCCGCTGCTCAGGGGTGGCGGAGGCCAATCGTGGCGATTGAGAGGAAATGTCTACCTCGTAATCCCTTCCGTCGACATGCAGAAGCATGGTGATTCCGCGAAAAGAAACCTCTCCTACCTCGTGGGCCTTATCCATCTCTTCGCTCCTGCCACTTCGTCCACTCGGAGACGATGTAGTCAAAATCACGGTTTATCCTACCATCGGGAGCCCAGGGGGTAAAGTCGATCCCGGCTAGCAGATGCAGCAACAAGGTGGGGCAGAAATGGGGTAGGTCTTTTTCCTGCTGGTTGAACGTATCAGAAGAGGGTGTATACAAGGCCGGGAATGCTCTCGAAATGCCTGTCGGTCGTGATGAGTTCAGCGCCGAGTTCCTGTGTCTGTGCCGCAATCCATATGTCGTTGGTCGGGATGGGGGTTCCCTGCGCCTTCAGTTGAGAAGCGATTCTGGAGTACCGTTCTGAAGTGATTTCGCCAATCGGGGCGAGTTCGACGGCCTCGTGATGCAGGAACGTTTCCAGATCTCTCATGTTCCGCTTGAATCTCGTTCCGCTCCGAAAGCCGAACATGAGTTCCCCAAGAACGATGGGGGAAAAGAAGACACGATCCGCCTTGACGATGACGTCCACAATGTCTTGTTTGTTGAGCTTAAAAGCCACATAGGCGCTGGTATCCAGCAGAATCTTCATTTCCACATACCCTCATCGATTTGCTCACAGGATTTGATCGACTCGATCAACTCCTCCGCCTCCTTCTCGCTCCATCCTCCCGCGAGGGATCTCAGCGTTTCGGCCCTCGCACGGTCTCTCCCCTTTGCTCCGGCAGTGGCGGAAATCATGTCCAGAATCACCCTGTTCAGGGACCTGCCGCTTTTCCGCGCCTCTTTGCGGATTTCCCGTTCAATTTCTGGTTCCAGCCCTCTCAGTGTCACCTGTGTCATGCCTTCACCTCGCGCATCATTTTGACTCATTCTATGCCTCATATATCGGAATGTCAAGCTGAGACTAGGATGGGGGTTCGTCTTGCCGATTGCCGATGGGTTAGGGGTTGTTGGATGGAGACGCGCGTGTCTTGGGATTGTGGGTCATAGCGACATCTCGTGGGACATCGCCGTGAGATCGTTTTCAGGTGCTGTTTTCGTTCAATAAGACTTCCGGGTAATCTTCTGGTGCGGGTGAAGGAAAAGGATCCGACACTACTCTTTTTTGTAGAGGGCGAGGACCCCTTCCATGGATTTCCGGGGGGTGAGCAGGCGGAGGCCCCTGAACCGGGGGAGGATGCTTTCAAGGCCGTATACCATAAACAGGGCGCCGGGATGGGCCTTCCTGACGATGAGTTCGGCAAACTCCTCCTGCATGGTAAGGTAGGTGTAGAAAAGATCGAAATGGCGGAAGCCGACGCCGGTCTTTTCCCTAATGGTTTGGTGCAGGGCCTCGTCCGTGGAATCGCCGTGGAAGAGGAAAAGGTTCTGTGGGGGAAGAGGCAGACCGTTTTGAACAAGGGTATCTTCCAGTCGCTGTTTGAGGGGTCCGTATTCGTCCAGGGTCCATTCATCCAGTTCAATCCCCACCGAGAGCCTGACGAGGTAACTCAGAAGAACACTGACTCTCCCATCGGCGCAGCCAAGGTCCAAGAACCTGGAGTGGCCGGGGATCAGGAGCCCCTGCTCCACCATTCCGTCAAGGCAGCAGGTGAGCCTGGCAAGGTCGGTCGATCTCCTGAACCCGAGGGATCCCACGTCGCCCACCTTCCTCCGGTCATAGAAGCGGGCCACCTCATCGAGTGTCTTTCGTATCGCAGGACGGATTGAGGAACGGACGGCGGTCATGGATGGAGAGGACTTCCCTGGGTTTCCCCGTGGAGCACTTTGAGGAGGCGCTCGTTGAGCTGAAAAAGGAGATTGACCTCGACCCCTTCCTTCTCCCGAAGCTCCGCAATCCGTGAGGGGTTGATCCGGGAAGTGACTTCTTCACAGAGGTAGTTGATGCAGATCACGTGGCGGGCCGCGAGGAGGCATCCCCGGGGGCCCAGAAAGAAACAACTCCTGGGCTCAGACCTCCGGTCGGGCAGTTCCACGTCCAGGAGCAGGTTGATGAGAAGGAGGTTCCCACTGTAATAGTTCTCCAGCCCGAGCCCGCAGCAGGACCCGCCGCGTTTCTGCTCGCAGTTCCCGCACTCCTCCACAATGCCCGCTTGGGCCATGGTGCGCCGGGAGTCCCGGATGGCGGAGTTCAGGCTCTCCAAAAGCCGGGCGACGGCGGGGTCCGTGAGCAGCGCCTCCCCCTTCCTCCATCTGCAGTCGTTCGCCCAGGCGATCTTGGTCTCGATGTGGCTGTCCAGCGGTACGGAATGAATCGTCATGGGCGCTGTTTTTTCTCCGGCTTCCTCTTGGTTCGCCCGGCTCTTTTCTTCTCCTTCTTTTCCCCTTCACCGAAGTCCTTGAGTCCCAGGGCAAGCTCCCGGAGTTTTGCGTTTACCAACCCATTGATGGATCCCTCGGGATAGGTGCCGTTTTTCCCCATCTCCCCGGCCTTCCTCCCCGTAAGGATCTGGATCCCTTCATCGACACTCTTCACGGCATAGATGTGGAAGGTTCCGTCTTTCACGGCTCCGACCACGTCTTTTCGCAGCATGAGATCAGGGATATTGCTCTCGGGAATCATAACACCCTGGCGCCCCGTCCAACCCAGCTTCCTGCAGCAATCGAAGAAACCCTCGATCTTCTCGTTTACACCGCCGATGGCTTGAACTTCCCCTTTCTGGTTCACGGAGCCGGTGACGGCAATATCCTGCCTGATCGGGACACCGGAGAGGCTGGAGATTAGAGCGTAAATCTCCGTCGATGAAGCGCTGTCTCCGTCCACACCGCTGTAAGACTGCTCGAAGGCAATGCTGGCGCTCATGGTAAGGGGTTTATCCTGGGCAAATTTCTTTCTCAGGTATCCTGCCAGGATCAACATGCCCTTGTTGTGGGTGTTCCCGGACAGATCGGCCTCCCGTTCGATATTGATGATTCCGGCCCGTCCCATGGACGTGGAGGCGGTGATGCGGGAAGGCTTTCCGAACATGTGGTCACCGAGGCTGTACACGGCAAGCCCGTTCACCTGGCCCACCACCTCACCCTCAACATCAATCATGAGGGTCCCACGATCGATCATTTCCTGAATATGTTCTTCAACCATGTTGGAACGGAAGATCTTCGCTTCAATGGCCTTGTCCACGTGTTTTTCCTGGACCCCGGTAGACTTGTCAAGGCCTGCCCAGTAGTTGGCCTCGCGGAGTAAATCGTTGACCGCGGGGAAGGTCGTGGCGATTTTGTCCTGTCTTCCCGTCATCCGGACCGCATGTTCCACGACAGCGGCCACGGCCGTTCTGTCAAAGGGCCTCAGTTTATCCTCGTCCGTCTTCCTCTTGATGAACTCCGCAAACCGCGCGATGGTCGTCTCGTTTCTGTCCATGGAGGTATCGAAATCCGCCCTCACCTTGAAGATTTTTTTCACATCCTCGTCGTAGGCGTAGAGCAGCCGGTAGAGGTGAGCGTCCGAGATAACGACCACCTTCACGTCCATCTCGATAGGCTCCGGTTTGATGCCCGAGGTGGTGAAAAGGTAGAAGGGATCATAGGTCTGGATCTCCATTCTCTTGGTCTTGAGGGCGCGCTTGAGTGCCGGCCAGACACCAGGTTCCATGACGGCGTCCAGAAGGTTGATGACCAAATAACCCCCGTTGGCCTTGATTATGGAACCGGCCTTGATCTTGCTGAAATCCGTCTTCCAGACCCCGCTCCTGTCCACGACCCTTTCGATGCTTCCAAAGAGGTTCCGGTAGGTCGGGTAGGATTCAACAATGACGGGAGGTCCCTCCCGTTCAGCATTGTCGACGAGAAGGTTCACCTGGTAAGGCATGAAGGCATCCCCCTCCGGGAGCAAGAAGGGCATCCCGGGTATGGCGGGTTGCCCCTGGCTCAGGAAGATCTGAAGATTCTCCGTCATATCGTCGACCATGTCCTTCAAGTACTTCTCGATCTCCTTTGCCGGGTATTTTTCGCGGAGAGGGGCGGCAAGCTCGGTAGCCATCTTCATGAACATGAGACGGTCCATCTTCTCGATGCTCTCCTGCACACCCTTCTGCAGGTCCCTCAACTCCAGAAAGATCTGATCGATCTGATGCCTCAGTTTGGTCTGCTTCTCCCTAAGCTCTTCGAACTCCTCCTTGGGAAACCGCCCCTTTTCCACCATCGCCTCAAGCTGGTCGATGTGCGTTGGGTTGCCGTCCACCAGGGGCACAACCTCAGGTCTCTTGACCTGGCCCACCTGGACATCCACCAGGGTGAATCCCTGCTCCCTCACCCTCTTGTCCAGATCCTTGAAAAACTCCTTCCCCTTCCTCTCGTACTCCAGCATGATCTCTTTCTTTCGGTTGAGGTAGTCCTGGCTCTCGAAGAGCTGGGGCACGTCTTTCTTCAGGGTCTCCACGAAGTCACGGACGTCCTTCTTGAAGTTTGTGCCCAGTCCGGCCCTGAGTCGCAGGAGAATGGGCGCCTCCGGGTTCTTGAAGTTGTTGACGTAGCAGAAATCGTCGGGGATGCGGCCGCCCTCCTTGGACATCTCGTGGAGGAGCCTCCTGACGGTGGATAACCGACCTGTGCCCGAGACGCCTGTCACAAAGACGTTATAGCCCGGCATGCTCACGCCCATTCCGAAACGGAAAGCATCCACCCCTCTTTCCTGGCCGATGATCTCTTCCAGGGGTTTGAGGTCTTCTGTCGAGTCAAACGGCAATGTGGCCGGATCGAGTCGCCACCGCAATTTCTCAAGGGGAACTCTGTTTTCGGATACGCTATCGGGCATGTGGCTGTGACCTCCTCCTTGTTGCTTGTATTCTCTGCTGTTGCACGGCTGTATCGTAAAAGACCTGAAAAGGGGAGTCGCGGAGAAGCCTTCCGGCAGGCGCCGGATTACTGAAACCTGATCCTCACTTCACGGGCCGCCGCCCTCTTGCACTTGGGCAGGATGATCCTGAGAACACCGGCCCGGTAAGTGGCTTCCACATCATCCGTGAGGACCTTACAGGGAAGTCGAAAGGAGTGGGAAAAGAATCCGTAGCTCCCCTGCGACATAACCGTTTCTCCTTCTTGTGCGGCCTGTCCCTGCGCGACATTTCCCTTGATCGTGAGCACTTCGTCGGTAATGGAGACCTCCAGGTCGTCGGGCCCCAAAACCGGCACTTCGGTCTCGATGACCAGGAGGTCCTGTGTTTCCGAAACCTCTACGGACGGGACCCCCTGCAACTCCCGGGCAGGAAGGGGAGTTCCGAAGTCTTCCCAGAGTCTGCTGATAAGGCGATCCATGTCTCTGCGAAGCCTGTCGATCTCCTGGTTCTTCCACAAAATCAGCCCTGGCATGATCCACCCCTCCTGATGCTCAGTTTCCGGGTAAAGAGTTGATGAACTTTTCGATTTTATGAACTCAGGTATGAAGATGCAAGGGATTTCCTCCCCAGAAGCAAGGACCGGGATGCACGCCAGGAGCCAACATGCCTTGACAAGGCATTCGTACTTCCGGCGCACTTGATTTCCTCGGATCCTTGCGTTATGGGTCATGATGGAAGGGTGCAAGGCGCTATGCCGGGTGGTTGGCTAAAGACATGTTCCGTCTCCAGGAGCGTGGCGCCGGGACTCTGTAACCTTGAATGTCCGGCCAGGGCATGACCGCAAGAAAAACCAACCATTATGCCATCGCAGGGTTTCTTCTGCCATTTGCAGCCGCAGGACTGGCCTGCGTCTTTGTCCTGTTCGGCCGAAACGGACTCCTCTCTTTCCGCTTCTGGATTCCCTTTTTCACGGTCATCCCTTTGATCCTTTGCCTGGGTCTTGTGTCCTCTCTGAAATCGATACCCAGAATCACTGACCTGGGGGACAAGGATTACGCCTATTCAGGGCTCGTGCTGAACATTTTCTTTGTCATCGTCTATCTTTACGCCGTGATACGCTGCCTTTTCTTCCTTTCCTGACCCCGTATCCAACCGCTCACCAGGGTAGCCTCCATTCCAGCGCTGATGGGGTATGCTCCAGGAAAGGCAAAAACCCGCTAATTCTTTTTTATGATTTAAATTTTTCTTGACATGAGGGTCGAATTACCTTAAAAGTGTCAAAAAGTGCAATAAAGTGTCATGAAGTGGAAAGATCTGGGGTGCTGAGGGTGTTTAGGGGCCGTTCAAGACATGCTCTCGATGAAAAAGGAAGGCTGGCGATCCCGGCGAGGTTCAGGGATGCCTTGAACAATAAGGGTGTCCACTGCCTGATCATAACCAACCATTTCAACTGCTTGTGGGCATTTGCCAGTGATGACTGGAAGGTCATAGAAGAGAGGGCCGCAGATCTCTCCCTTTTTGATCAGGCAGTCAATACCTACCGCCGGTACTTTATCTCGGGTGCTCACGAGTGCCCCATCAAACAAGGTCGGATTACGATCCCTCCGGATCTCAGAGAGATTGCAGGATTGAAGAAAGACCTGGTGCTCGTGGGTGAGCTGAAACTCTTCGAGATCTGGGACAGGGAGAAATGGGAGGAAGAATTCGAAAGGGCCAAGACGAGCTTCCCACAGGTGAGCCAGGCGCTTTCGGAACTGGGTATTTGAAAGGGGAAAACTCAAAGTATCCCCACCGCCCGGTCCTCTTGGACGAGACGCTCCATTCACTGCTCACAAACCCGGAAGGCATTTATGTGGATGGAACGGTCGGCTCCGGGGGGCACAGCGAAGGCATAGCAGCGAATCTGGGCCCCAGGGGGCGGCTGATCTGTTTGGACCGTGATTCGGCCGCTGTGGATCTCTCCAGGGAAAGACTCTCCGTGTTTGGCGAGAGAGTGAGTGTACGCAAGGGGAATTTCGCCGGACTGGACCTGATCCTGGAAACTCTGGGCTTAACGGAGGTGGACGGCATCCTCCTGGATTTGGGGATTTCTACGGTTCAGCTCGAACGCTCGGGCAGGGGCTTCAGTTTTAGGAGGGATGAACCCCTGGACATGAGAATGGATCACGAGGACTCGATGACTGCGCAAGATCTAATCAACAATCTCTCCTCACAGAAACTGGAGACGATTCTCAGACAGTATGGTGAAGAACGCAAAGCAAAGAGGATTGTCAGGGCATTGGGAGAGGGACGCAGGTCGGGCCGCATTCAGTCCTCTCTGAGGCTTGCGGAACTGATCGAATCGGCTGTGCCGCGTTCGAGTCGTCCGGGATCGAAACATCCGGCAACTCGAAGTTTTCAGGCCCTGAGGATTGCCGTGAACAGGGAGTTGGAGAATCTGGACCGATTCCTGGAATGGGTCCCCACCAAAGTCAAAAAGGGAGGCCGGTTGGTCGTTCTGACCTATCACTCCCTTGAAGACAGGATGGTCAAACAGGCCATGCTGAACTGGGAAAAGGGCTGTATCTGTCCCAGGGATTTTCCTCGATGTGTCTGCGGGAGAAGCCCGCTATTCCGAAGACTGCGGAAGAAGGGCGTCAAGCCGAGCCCAAGGGAGATCGGAGACAACCCCAGGGCGCGAAGTGCCACCCTGAGGGCTGCGGAAAGGATATGAGCCATGGTCAGACCGAAGAGAGCCGAAGAGGTCGAAGGGGAGCGCAACACGAAGACCGGCATCAGGATTAAGAACTCAAGGCGAAGGAAAGGCCATCTCCGCCTCCATCCGCGCCAGATTTTCCTCGTGACCCTCATGCTCCTGGTCTTCATGGGGAGCGGCATAGGCTATGTGTGGTCGAATTTCGAAGGAACACAGATAGGGTACGATCTGAGCCGGTTGCAGCAGGAAGAATTGAGACTGAAGGAACTCAACCAGAAGTTCAGGCTGGAACTGGCCTTTCTGAAATCTCCTCAACATCTGGAAGATGCCACACGGCAAATGGGTCTCAAAACGGCTTCGCCTGAGCAAATTATCATCCTGCAATGAAGGTCAAGGAGAAAAAATGGATTAGATTCCGAATCACCCTGGTCGCGTTCGTCTTCTTGACCGGATTGGCTGTCATTTTGGCGAGAGCCTACCAGCTTCAGGTCCTTGAAAAGGAAAGACTGGCCTCCATCGCCGTTGCCGGCTACAGGGGAATCGTAAAGCTCCCTCCCAAGAGAGGCACCATCTATGACAGGGAAGGTCATGAACTGGCCATTACCGTGGAAGTCGCATCCGTTTACGCCCACCCGAACCAGATAGCAAACAAGCGCCATGCCGCGGCTCTACTGGCCAGAACCCTGGACATGAAGCAGGGAACGGTCCTGGGCCTTCTCGAAAGCAGGCGCCCCTTTGTGTGGATCGCACGGAAAGTGGCCCCTGAGATGGCCAGGCAAGTGCTTGCGCTGAAGCTGGAAGGGGTGGGCATGACCCCTGAATCAAGGAGATACTACCCCGGGAAAGAGATCGGGGCCCAGCTCATCGGTTTTGCGGGCGCGGACAATCAGGGTCTGGAGGGGCTGGAAGCGAAATACGAACACCTTCTCAAAGGCCCTGATTATACCCTTGTTCAGATGCGGGATGCCCTGAGGCGGCCCTTCTATATCAGCAGGCCCGTCATGGCCGGACACGAAATGCATCACCTGGTCCTGACCATTGACAAGGATATTCAGTACAAAGCCGAGCAGGCGCTCAGGGAGGTTGTGGAAAGAACGAAGGCCAAGAACGCTCACTGCATCGTTGTCGACCCGAGGACAGGGGAAATCCTGGCAATGGCGGTCGCGCCCCTTTACAACCCCAATATCTTCGAAAGATACCCTCCCTCCACGTGGAAGAACAAGACCATTACCGACTGCTACGAACCGGGATCAACCCTCAAGGCATTCGTGATGGCCGCGGCCATGGACAAGGGAGTCGCGGGCCCTCAGACGGCTTTCCACTGCGAGAACGGTGCGTATCCGATCGGCAACCACGTGATTCACGAACATGACGCCAAGAAATACGGTTCTCTCACCGTTTCCGAGATCGTGACGGTTTCGAGCAATATTGGGGCGATCAAGATCGGCCAAAGGCTGGGTTACAGGAGGTTCTACGACTATCTGAAGAAATTCGGATTCGGGGAGAAAACGGGGATCGACCTTCTGGGAGAACAGGAAGGCGTTATCCGTTCCCCCAAGAACGCCCGGGAGATTGAGAAGGCGACTGTCTTCTTCGGGCAGGGCATCACGGTCACCTCGCTCCAACTGGTCATGGCCATGTCGGCCATAGCAAACCATGGGGTGCTCATGCGGCCCTTTGTGGTGAAGACTATCAAGGATCAGCAAGGGCGGATCATGAAAGAGTTCCATCCGCAGGTTGTGAGAAGGGTTCTCTCGCCCGAGGTTGCGCAGAAGGCCGTCCAGATCCTGGAGAACGTGGTGAGCGAGAAGGGAACCGCGAAGCTGGCGGCCATAACGGGGTACAGGGCCGCGGGCAAGACCGGGACCGCCCAGAAGGTGGATCCCAGAACCAGGGCATACTCCAAAAAGGATCACATGGCCGTCTTTGCGGGCTTCGTGCCCACGGACCAGCCGAGGCTCACCATGGTCGTTGTTGTCGATGATCCGGAGGGGATCCCCTACGGAGGTGTCGTGGCGGCACCCATCTTCAGAATGGTCGGGGCCTGGACCCTCAACCACCTGCGGGTGAATCCGCAGGTCAGAACCTCGGAGGCCGATGTTCCTCCCCAGACGCCGTCGGCTGGGGAGAAGACCGAGGGCACAGGAATCCAAACGGCCCAGAGCGAGCCGGATACCGTCCCCGACTTTACGGGCCAAACCATGCGGGAAGTCCTCAAGGGGGGAAAGGCACTGGGGCTGAAGGTGGCGGTAGAGGGAACGGGATTGGCGGTGGGACAAACCCCCGAACCGGGTTTGCCCCTGGACCGAGTCACCCTGGTACGGGTCAGCTTTTCGCCTCCCCAGTAGCGGCGTGCGGCGGGTCTGCGGACGCAGCACAGTAACCTACGGGGCGGAGGGGCAAGGGATGAGACTGGCAGAATTGCTCAAGAATGTGGGAGAGCACGAACTGGTTGGAAACCCCGATCAGGAGATCGCGGGGATTGCCTATGACTCCCGCAAAGTGCAGAAGGGATATCTCTTTGTGGCCCTCAGGGGACAAAAGCTGGATGGGCATTCCTATCTCCGGGATGCCGTAGAGAGGGGGGCCGTGGCCCTGGCAGGGGAGCAGATCGATGACGGGGAGACGACGGCCACCAGGGTTCGCGTTCGTGATTCCAGGAGTGCTCTGTCCAGACTCGCCATGGTGTTCTATGGTCACCCCTTCCGGGGAGTCGATCTCGTGGGAATCACAGGAACCAACGGAAAGACCACGACCAGTTTTTTTCTGGAGTCGATCCTGCAAAGGGCAGGGGCACGACCGGGGGTCGTGGGGACCATCAACTACCGCTTTTCCGGAAGGACGTACCCAGCTCCTGTCACGACTCCTGAATCCCTTGATCTGACGGCGCTGGTTCGTGAGATGGTGAACGCCGGGGTTACCCATGTGATCATGGAGGTCTCCTCCCACGCCCTCGACCAGAAGAGAACCTCGGACTGCCCGTTCAGGGTGGCCATATTCACCAATCTCTCCCGGGACCATCTGGACTACCACGGCACTATGGAGGAGTACTTCAGGGCGAAGAGCCTTCTTTTCAGAGAGCTTGGAAAACAGGTTTCGGGCTCCGGGGCAGCTGCCGTGATCAACATGGATGATCCTCGAGGCAGCGAACTGGCCGGTCTCACGGACGCCCCGGTGCTCTCCTACGGGGTTCGGGAAGGGCGGATGGTACGGGCCGCCTCCATCCAGACCGATAGAACCGGTCTGAAGGTCGATCTGATTACCCCCTGGGGCACACGGGCAATCAGGTCGGCGCTGCTGGGAGAGTTCAACATTTACAACATACTGGCGGCTTCTGCCGCGGCGTTGTCTCTGGGCATCGGTCTTGATGATGTGGCGAAAGGGATTGAGGACTTACGCGTGGTCCCGGGTAGGATGGAGTTGGTAGAGAATCCTCGCGACCTCGCACTGGTGGTTGACTATGCGCACACCCCGGATGCGCTTTTGAAGACTTTGAAAAGCCTGAGATCCTCCGCAGTGGGAAGGTTGATCACCGTCTTCGGGTGCGGCGGGGACCGCGACAAGGGGAAGAGATACGACATGGGTCTCGTGGCCGGGCAAGAGAGTGACCTTGTCTTCATCACCTCGGACAATCCCCGGAGCGAGGAACCCCTCTCCATCATCTCGGCGATCGAGAGAGGGGTGCGAGACTCCGGCCTCCAAAGGCTGGATTGGCCTTCCCCGTGCCAGGATGTTCAAAGGGGCTATTTCACGGAGGTGGACCGCCGAGAGGCAATCCGAAAGGCCGTGTCCCTGGCGGCACGGAAGGATCTGATCCTGATCGCCGGGAAGGGGCACGAGGATTACCAGATCGTGGGGGGAGAGAGAAGGCAATTCGATGACAGAAGGGAGGCGGCTCTGGCGGTATCCGGGTCCATGCGGGGATGAGTGCTCAGTGGGGAGACATAACGGCAAAGGAGATTGCCGAGGCCACAGGCGGGCATCTCTTCAGAGGTTCCGGGGAGACGGCCTTTACCTGCCTCGGGACCGATTCGCGACAGGTCGTCCCGGGCCAGATCTTCTGGGCACTCAAGGGGGAGAGGCATGATGGTCATGACTTCGCCGCAGAGGCCATCCGCGGGGGATCTGCCGGCGTCGTCATCCAGACAGAGCGAAGCCAGGAGATCCCATCCGGGGCTCAGGCCGCGATCATCGCGGTAACAGATACCCTGGAGGCTCTCGGCCAACTTGCAATGTGGTGGCGACACCGCTACCCCATTCCCGTTGCGGTGATCACGGGGAGTGTGGGCAAGACGACCACCAAGGAGATGGCTTCCACCATACTCGACCTGGGGAGGAAGACCCTGAAGAACGAGGGGAACTTCAACAACCTGGTGGGCCTCCCCCTCACCCTCTTTCAACTGGGGGAGGAGCACCGCACAGCGGTGTTGGAGATGGGGATGAATCGCCGGGGTGAAATTGCGCGGCTCACGGAGATCGCAGACCCTGATGTGGGCCTTATTACCAACGTGGCCAGGGCCCACCTTGAGGGACTCGGAGATCTCATGGGCGTGGCCAGGGCGAAGGTGGAATTGCTGGAGAAGATGTCATCGGAGGGCCTGGCCATCCTGAATGGGGATGATGAGGTTCTGATGAAGGCTGCCTCCCCCTTCAAGCGGCGGATCATGACGTACGGCACCAGTTCGACCAATGACCTGAGAGGTGGCGCGATACGCAATCTGGGTCGAGAGGGAATCTCTTTTGATCTCTGTCATCAAGGGAAGACCATTCCCATCCGCCTGAGGATTCCCGGTTATCAAAATGTGTTCAACGCTTTGGGAGCGGCGGCCATCGCACTCGCCCTCCAGGAGTCGCAAGAGCATGTCGCCGAGGGCCTGTTCAAGTTCCAGGGCGTAAAAGGGCGTTTCACGCTGAGCGTTCTTCCCAATGGGGCCGCCCTTGTGGACGATACCTACAATTCGAACCCTTTGTCCCTGAAGGCGGCCCTGCAATCCCTGCAATCCCTGTCTTCCGAGAGGGGTCGCGTGATCGTCGGCCTCGGGGAGATGCGGGAGCTTGGAGAGGAGACGGAACGGGCGCACCGGGAGGCCGGGGAGATGGTCGCGGAACTGGGGGCTGATTTTTTCGTGGTTATGGGAAAGCATGGGAAGGACATGATCGAAGGAGCCCTCCGGAAAGGCCTTTCTCACGGGAGAACAGCCCTCGCCGCGTCTCATGAGGAAATGGCCAGCATCATCCGGGAGAGATGGAGAGAGGGCGACCTTGTTTTTCTCAAAGGCTCCAGGAGAGTGGGACTCGAAAGAGTCGCCCATCTCCTGAGCAATTCAGGCGTGAAGGAGGCATGAGATGAGCCCGTTGAAGAGCATCCTGGTCGTGGATGATGAGGCCGGCATCCGCAGCCTCTTGTTTGATGTCCTCTCCAGTGAGGGTTTCAAGGTATCCCTGGCCAAAAACGGCGTGGAGTCGCTTCATCAGATGAGGGACCGGCATTTTGACCTCCTCATAACAGACATTCGCATGCCCGGCCTCAACGGCATCGAATTGCTGAAGAAGATGAAAGAGGATGGCCGGAAGGAAAGGGTCATCGTGATGACAGGGGACCCGCTTGATCATTCGGATCTCGGGAAGGACCTTCATCCGGTCTTCCAGTTGTTACAGAAACCGTTCCAGATCCACAGTTTTCTGGACGTGGTCTTTTCAGCACTTGCCCGGTCCTCGAAGCAGATTGGGAGAAGAGGGACAACGGGTCGGAAAAGGGCGCAAAAATGCTTTATAAACTGATCTACACCTTCCATAGCGATCTGTCCTGGCTGAATGTCTTCCGGTACATCACCTTCCGGACGATCCTGGCCACCCTTTGCTCCCTGTTCCTGGTGTTTGTCCTCGGCACCTGGGTGATCCATCGACTCCGGGTCATGCAGGTGGGTCAGCATATCAGGGATGACGGCCCGCCGAATCATAAGGGCAAGGCCGGCACACCCACCATGGGAGGATGTCTCGTCCTGCCGGTGGTTCTGGCCTCCACGCTCCTGTGGGCCGACATAAAGAACCTCTATGTATGGCTGGTGATCCTCGTGGTCCTCTGCTACGGCCTGATCGGGTTTGTGGACGACTACCTGAAGGTGTCCCGGAAAAACAGCCGGGGGCTCCAGATGAAGTGGAAGTTCGGCCTGCAGGTCTTTGTGGCGGTGGTGGTGGCTGTCATCCTCCAGGCCTACCCGGGGTTTGATTCACGACTCAACGTGCCCTTTTTCAAGGACATGACTCCCGACCTGGGCTGGGGGTATGTGTTTCTGGCGGTCATTGTCATTGTGGGTGCCTCCAATGCCGTGAACCTGACCGACGGGCTGGATGGGCTGGCCATGGGGCCCATTGTGATCGCATTCACATGCTACATGGTCTTCTGCTACCTGGCCGGGCACGTGAAACTCGCCACGTACCTTCAGATTCCCTATGTGTCCGGCGCCGGAGAACTGGCCGTGATCTGCGGGACGGTCGTGGGCGCAGGCCTCGGGTTCCTGTGGTACAACTCCTATCCGGCGGAGCTTTTCATGGGAGACGTGGGATCCCTGCCCCTGGGTGCAGCCCTGGGGACGATTGCGGTCATGACCAAGCAGGAGATCGTGCTTGTTGTCGTAGGGGGGATATTCGTGGTGGAGACCCTTTCGGTGATCCTGCAGGTGGCTTACTTCCGTGCGACCGGAGGGCGCCGGATCTTCCGAATGGCCCCCATTCATCACCACTTTGAACTGAAAGGCTGGCCGGAATCCAAGGTGACGGTGCGCTTCTGGATCATCGCGATTATCCTGGCTCTTCTTTCCTTGAGCACGCTGAAACTGAGGTAACGCCTTGCAGGGAGGGCAACTCCATAGCAATCAGGGATGGCCGGCAAGCGGGCACGTTGGGGAAAAGGGCACCGGTCAGGAGCGCTGCTGGAGGGCTGAGAGCCCCATGGACATACGTCACAGAAAGATCACCGTCCTCGGGTTGGGCAGATCCGGTCTTTCGACGGCCAGGTGGCTCTCGAAGCAGGGAGCCGAAGTGACGGTCAGTGAGGTCAAGAGGTTGCACGAACTGGACCAGCAGGTGGTCGGTGAGATGTCGGCGCTTGGCGTGAGACTCGAGACCGGAGGTCATCGGCCGGAGACGTTTCTGGATTCGAACCTCATCATCATCAGTCCCGGCGTTCCCCATGACCTGGGGCCCTTGATCATGGCCGGGCGGAAAGGGATCCCCATTCTGGGAGAGATGGAACTGGCCTCTCGATTCATGGACACCCCCATTGTGGCGGTCACCGGGACCAACGGCAAGTCCACCGTGACGGCCTTTCTGGGTTCCCTGCTCAAGAAGGCCGGACACCGGGTTTTTGTGGGTGGAAACATCGGGACCCCCCTGATCGACTATGTTGCCGGAGGGGAAAAGACGGATTATGCCGTGGTGGAGGTAAGCAGTTTCCAACTCGACACGGCCGAGACCTTTTCTCCCCACGTGGCGATCCTGCTCAACATCTCCCCGGACCATTTGGACAGGTACCCCTCCTACGAGGCCTATGAGGAATCCAAACTGAAGATCTTCCGGAATCAAGGGGCCGGTCAGTACGCGGTCCTCAATGATGACGATCCGAGGGTGACCCGGTTCCGACCGTCAGGCGGCGCAACCGTCTTGCGTTACGGCATGGAGTCCGGAGAGGGCCGCCAGGCTTATGCGGAAGGAAGGAATCTGCTCCTCGCTTTCCCCGGAAAGAAAGCCTTCCACCTCGATCTTCAGGGTTTCAGCCTGCCGGGGAGACATAACCTGCAAAATCTCATGGCGGGCGTGCTCGCCGGCCTGGCCCTCGATGTGGAACCGGCGATCATCCAGGAAACGATCCTTTCGTTCCGTGGCCTTCCCCACAGGGTGGAATGGGTAGGAAGCGTCAAAGGAGTGAACTTCTACGACGATTCCAAGGCGACCAACGTGGACGCCGCGCTGAGATCCCTCCTCAGTTTCGAGAGGCCGATCCTCCTCATTGCCGGGGGCCGCCACAAGGGAGCGGACTATGCCCCTCTGGTGAAGGCCGCAAAGGACCGGGTCAGGAAGGTCATCCTTCTGGGGGAATCCAGCCCGCTTCTGGCCGAGGCCTTTAACGGGGTGGTTCCCATGGAGTCTGCGTCGGACATGGAAGAGGCCGTGAGGAGAGCCTTTTCTTCGGCCCGGGTCGATGATGTTGTTTTGCTGGCCCCGGCTTGTTCGAGCTTTGACATGTTCAGGGACTACG